>NZ_JAVRBF010000907.1:0-267 GCF_032436805.1 Streptomyces sp. P17
TTCCACTGGCAATGAAAGGTGTCAAGGTTAGTGTTGCCTCCGCCGACAAATTATTGCGAAATAATATGCTTATTTATGGCTTAGGTGGGATGGTATTACCATTTTTTGTGATCAAAGCATTAGATATGTTGATTGGAACACTGTATTAGGATAAGTAAAATGAAGACAGATGTTAACTATTATTCTCAGAGAGAGTTGAATATTTCACAAACTGGTATGGTAGCTTACTGGATACAACAAATTATATGTGCTATTCGTGCAACTTTC
>NZ_JAVRBF010000908.1:0-267 GCF_032436805.1 Streptomyces sp. P17
CGTTGAGGTCCAGGTGGCGTGTGCTCTGTTGCAGGTAGCTCGCGATGATGCGTCGGCCGGCGGCTGCCGGTTCGCTCTCCATGGCGCGAAGCGGTCGAAGACTGCGGGGACGCTGGGGCAACTCGATCGTGATGGAGCGTCCGGCGCTGAGTGGCTGGATGGTCTGCGAGCTGGCGACGATGAGAGCGGAAGCGTCGCTGAGTGTGGTCGAGAACGAGACGAAGGACTCGATCTCGATCTCGTCGAGCATGCTCAAGGTCGACCGGG
>NZ_JAVRBF010000909.1:0-267 GCF_032436805.1 Streptomyces sp. P17
CGCACGGTGACCCTGGCAGTAATCGCCATCAATGTACTATGGCTCTACCCTATGGCCTATCTGGCTTCGACACGTACTTATAATCCCAGCCTGATTACGCTGGTGGCCTATATTCCCCTGTGCCTACTTGCCTACATATTCAAAGCAGGACAACAGGAGCAAGGCTAAATAACGTCTCTAACACAGCCTGACAACCCGCATATTTAGAATCGCACATGAACTCTCGACACATACTGCACATCATCGGCGCTGGCGGCCACGGAAGGG
>NZ_JAVRBF010000910.1:0-267 GCF_032436805.1 Streptomyces sp. P17
CGCTGGAGGCGGTGGGCGAATACGCCGCGCCGTTCGTGGCCGATACCTTCGAGTCCACGAATGCAGGGCGGGCGGGGCCGGACTACGCCGCGCCCGTGGCGCCGGCCTATTTCAACTACCGCAAGACCTCGATCTACGCGGGCTCTAACGAGATCCAGCGCAATATCATCGCCAAGGCGGTGCTGGGGCTCTGAGGGCCTTGAGGGATTAAGGCTTGGAGCAGGCCGCAATCATGGCGTCGACGGTCTGCTCCACCGAGGCCACGGG
>NZ_JAVRBF010000911.1:0-267 GCF_032436805.1 Streptomyces sp. P17
GGAAATCCGATTCGTAATCTTCATCTTTATGGTCTGCCATTGGTTAATAATACCGATATTATCGATATTTTTACCCAAGATACAGGTGCACTGGTCACCATTTATGTTGCATCACGCGACCATTGGGTGAGTATTGCGAGTTCGTTTCGTGGTGCGGATAACCAGCGTTGGTTACAGCGTCGGTTAGATGATACTCATAATGGATTTCAACATTTAAAGCAGGGACAAGCGTTCGTTGAACAATCGACTAACGCTGGTCAAAGTTAT
>NZ_JAVRBF010000912.1:0-267 GCF_032436805.1 Streptomyces sp. P17
CGCTTTCACAGCATTGAGTGCATGCGGTTCGTTGGCAGGCATCACTATCATTTCACCGGCTTTAAGAATGAATGGCTCCCCGCCGATTATAATTTCGGCTTCGCCCTCTACAATCATTACTGTGGCATCGAAAGGAGCTGAATGTTCACTGATCTTCTGTCCCTCATCGATAGCAAAAAAAGTAATATTGCCGGTATTTGTATGAATCAGTTCTTTACTCACAATACCACCCTGAGCATAATCGATCAGAGATGCAGGAGTAAGAAT
>NZ_JAVRBF010000913.1:0-267 GCF_032436805.1 Streptomyces sp. P17
TCTTCCAAAAGAAGCTGAAGTCCTCTGAGTATCTTTTGACCACTTGTAGTAACCGTCAGACAAAAGCCACCCCATAAAAGACGCCTCTTCTTTTGTTACACCAGACCTCCCAGCAGTGGGGAATTTGGCAGAAGCTAGAATATTAAATTCACTGTTTATCTCCTCTGTAGTCTTAAAACCATACTCATTGTATCTTACAAGGTTGTTTGTCCTGGTATGGCCTTTTGCCCTGCGTTGCCAGCCATACCACCTGTGGTCTCCTGTACT
>NZ_JAVRBF010000914.1:0-267 GCF_032436805.1 Streptomyces sp. P17
TGATAGTCATAGAAGGGCGTTTCGCCACTGAAGTGGCGCTCCAGGCGGACGCCTGACTCACGGAGGTCATCGGGATGGGCGTGGTTTAACCAGGTATTGATGTCGACGGGGGCCAGTTCCTCGAGGCGGTAGCCAATAATCTCCGCCCAACGCTCATTGAAGGTGGTTTCACCCGTCTGAACGTTCCACTCCCATGTACCAATGTTGGTGCCATCGATGATGCACTTGAGGCGTTCGGCCTGCTCCCATGGGGCTGAGTCCGTTTTC
>NZ_JAVRBF010000915.1:0-267 GCF_032436805.1 Streptomyces sp. P17
CAACGATATTACCGGTGGTATTACCCCGGCGTCATTCGAGCCGAGCATCGACTACGTTGTGACCAAGGTGCCACGTTTTAACTTCGAGAAATTTGCCGGTGCCAACGATCGTTTAACCACGCAGATGAAGTCAGTAGGCGAGGTGATGGCCATTGGTCGTAACCAGCAAGAGTCTATGCAAAAAGCGTTACGCGGTTTAGAAATTGGCGTATCGGGTTTAGACCCTATCATCGATATCAAAGCGCCAGAAGCCAAAGAAAAAATTAT
>NZ_JAVRBF010000916.1:0-267 GCF_032436805.1 Streptomyces sp. P17
CCGGGTTCCCGCTCGGCCGCGTTGCGGCGCGCCGCGCCCAAGGCCTTGTTCCGGCGGGCACTTCAGGCTCGAGGCCGGGCTGGTAGAAGTGGTCGAAGGCCGCCGCCCGGCGGCCGTCCGAGAGCAGCTTCAGGGTCGACGGATCGCTGATCTCGAAGGCGTCGAAGCCGCAACGGACCATGAACTGCATCTCGTCGAAGAGCACGTCGCCGACCGCGCGCATCTCGCCCCGGTAGCCGAGACGGCGCCGCAACAGCCAGCCCATGG
>NZ_JAVRBF010000917.1:0-267 GCF_032436805.1 Streptomyces sp. P17
GAATCCGGCCAGCACCGTGACCAGTCCCGCCGCTTGCAATGCGGTCGGTTGCTCGCCAATCAGCAGCCATCCCGACAGCAGCGTGAGCGCAGGAACGGTCGCGGGAAAGATCGCCGGATTCTATCTCGCGCAGCGGCAGAGTTAGCGCAACGCCTGTTCGATGGTCATGGCTTGATTGGCCGGAGCCGCGCTGAACGATGCTTCCCAGATCGCGATCTTGCCGTCGCGCATGGTCCAGACCTCGACGCCGAACCCTTTCATCCTCTG
>NZ_JAVRBF010000918.1:0-267 GCF_032436805.1 Streptomyces sp. P17
GGTGGCGAACCGGATGTTGTTGTCGTCCCAATCCGCCCCGCGGCCATCGGCGTAGGGCGTGCCGTCGCGCTCATAGAGCTCGGGACAGCGCACGACATAATAGGACAGGCCGTCGGCAGTGTGCCCGAGGTCGATGGCAAAGCCGGGCAGGGCCGCGAAGGGCTGACAATGGCCAACCGTTCGAAGATCGTGAAGTCCGTTCAGAACCGCGGGGTAGCCCGGGATGATGACGCGAACGTCGGCAAAGTCCCGAAGCGCGCGCGGCAG
>NZ_JAVRBF010000073.1:0-38302 GCF_032436805.1 Streptomyces sp. P17
CGACGAAGAGCAGCCCCCACCCGTACAGCGCGCACGCGCCCGCGCCGCCGACGAAGAGCAGCCCCCACCCGTACAGCGCGCACGCGCCCGCGCCGCCGACGAAGAGCAGCCCCCACCCGTACAGCCCCCACCCGTACAGCGCGCACGTGCCCGCGCCGCAGAGGGCGGCGAGCCCGCGGAGCAGCCCGGCGCGCCCGCTGTCGGCGAGGGTGGTGCCGCCGTAGCCGAGGAGCCCGACGGCCGTGACGGCGGCGATGACGACGAACAGCAGGATCAGCCAGAACATCCGCAGAGTCCAGCAGGCCGGGGGAGGGGTGGCTGTGGTGGAGCCCACAATTCCGGGTCCAATTGGCCGGCGGGGAGCGACGGTTGCGGGCGACGCTGAGCCCGCGCCGAACGACCGACCCCCGAAGGCGGACCAGACTCGACACCGGCCGAAGCAGCCCTGACGACCTCCGACGGCACCCGCATCGCCTACCCCGACCACGACGCCGCCGCCCTCGGCCCCGTGGTCCTCCTCCTGCACGGCCTGGCAGGCCAGCGGGGCGAATGGGCGACCTGACGACCCGCCTGCGCGCCGACGGCCACCGCGTGGTGACGTACGACGCCCGAGGCCATGGCGCAAGCACGCGCCGCCCGACGACGGTCTCCCGAGAGGCGTGCACGGCGGACGCGGCGGCGCTGCTCGAACACCTGTCACTGCCCCCGTAACCCTGATCGGCCAGCCCCTGGGCGGTCATACGGCCCTACGGCTGGTGGCCACGGGTGGACCGGGACGTGATGGTGGAAGTGATCACGGACCCGACGAGACGCGACTACTGGCCGCAGTGGGCGAGTACGACGGCCCCGGCCCTGGTCATCCGGGGCGAGAACGGCCGGCTACCGGAGCGCGAGTTCCAGGTCATGGCCACCGCGCCCGCGGCCGCACCGAGCTGCGCACGATCGCTTCGGCGGGGCATGACGTGCATCTGGGTCAGCCGGGGGGACTGCACGCGGCGACAAGGGAGTTCCTTGACCTCAACCGAACCCGAGGTTCAACGTTGACGCACGCGGGCGGCGGCGGGAACCTGCCTGAGTGACGACACGAGAAGGCCGGGGCGATGGCGTACGCCCCGGCCGTCGACGATGACTCCCGCTCGTCAGAGCTGACCCGACTCCGCGATGGTGATCTTCGCCGAGGTCGCGCCGCTCTGGGAGCCCAGCGACTCGATCTTCTTCACGAGCTGCATGCTCGCCTCGTCGGCGACCTCGCCGAACACCACGTGCTTGCCGTCCAGCCAGCCCGTCACGATGGTGGTGATGAAGAACTGGGAGCCGTTGCTGTTCGGGCCGGCGTTGGCCATCGAGAGCAGGCCCGGGCGGTCGTGCTTGAGCTTGAAGTTCTCGTCGGCGAACTTCTCGCCGTAGATGCTCTTGCCGCCGGTGCCGTTGCCCCTGGTGAAGTCACCGCCCTGGAGCATGAACTCCGGGATGACACGGTGGAACGAGGACCCGGCGTAGCCGAAGCCCTTCTCGCCGGTGGCGAGGGCGCGGAAGTTCTCCGCGGTCTTCGGGACGACGTCGTCGAAGAGGTTGAAGTTGATGCGCCCGGCGGGCTGGTCGTTGATGGTGATGTCGAAATAGACCTTGGTCGTCATACCCCCCATCCTGCACCCTCCCGCATGCCGCCGCGCCCACGGGCTGCCCGTAGACGTCCGATCGTGCGTCCGATCACGGTTTGCGGCTCCACGGATCCGTCCGCCGGGCCAGCCTCCTCACCCTGCGCCGCGCGCGGGGTGGCAGGTGGCGGAGAAGCGTGGTGGTGGCGCGACGGAGGTCGGGGGAGGTCGTCGTACGGAGGAGGAGGCGGTGGTGGAGGGCCGTGCTGCCGGTCGGGCCCACCGCCAGCCGGAGCTGGGCTTCGCGGTGTGTTGTCGTCGCGATGATCAGGCGGCCGGGGCTGCCCACCGCCACCGTCTCCGGGCGAGGGCGGTCGGCCTCCAGCACCACGCGCGCCCTTCTCCCCACCCCCAGCAGCTGGGCGCTCGCCCAGACCAGGTGGGTGCCCGGCGGCAGGGGGTCGCCCGCTGCCAGTGTCAGGGGGTCCAGGACCGTCGTTCCGGAGAGCACGACTCGGTGGCGGCCCGTGCCTGCCGGTTCCGTGCGTGGTGTCAGGTCCTCGGCCGGGTACCACCACTGGCCGCGGGCCGTGTCGTGGGTCAGGAGTTCGCCGTCGGCGTGGGCCAGCGGGTCCCGGACCTCCCAGTCCTCGGCGCCCTTGATGCCGTCGAGGAGGCCGGGATCCAGGTAGAGGCGGCCGTGGCGTTCGTGGAGTGTGAGGGGTTCGCCGTCCGGGCGGAGCATGTCGAGTGTCGTGGTGATGTGGAGGCGGCCCCGGGACCAGTGGATGTCGTCCACCGCCAGGCGGGGTTTGACGGCCTTCACCCTGCGCGCCAGCTCGATCAGCGAGTCCAGCTGGCCCTCCTCCAGCAGCGTCGCCCTCAGGCGGGAGATCGCGGGCAGGCCCTCCCGTACGCCCGGCGGGAAGCTGTCGAGGGCCATACGGCGGACGATGGTGAAGTAGCGGTCCAGGGCCTCGCCCGTACGCTGCAGAACTCTCGGCTCGGTCACCGGACGAAGGAGTTCCACCCGGTACGAGCGGCGCAGGAGGTGGTCCCGGAGCGGGCCCGGGTCCGTGCCCTCCTTCACCGCCTCCACCACCTGGCGCAGATGGCCGTAGTACGTCTCCGGAGTCGTCGCCGACGAGCTGGTGTTGGCGCCGTCCTCGCGGCGGTTCCAGACGTAGCAGGGCGTGGAGAGGATCGAGACCGTCTTGGCGCGCACATAGGCGCGGGCCATGAACAGCTGGTCCTCCAGGCGGACCCGGCCCTCGGGGAACTCGATGCCGTGGTCGAGGAGGAAGGCCCGGCGGAACATCTTGTGCGGGGTCAGGCTCTCGAAGAGCGGGGCGTCGGCGGCGGTGCAGCGGTCCACCGTGCGCTTGAAGACCCTGCTGGGGGGTGCCATCGTGCCGACCACCCGGCCCAGGACGATGTCCGAGTCATTGCGCGCCGCGAGGCGGTACAGGTTCTCCAGGGCCCCTGGGGTCAGCTCGTCGTCCTGGTCCACGAATTGGACGTACTCCCCCCGGGCCTGGCGGACTCCGACGTTGCGGGGTTTGCCCGGCCAGCCGGAGTTCTCCTGGTGGAACACCCGTACGTGCGGATGCCGTGCCGCCAGCCGGTCCAGACGGGCTCCGGAGCCGTCGGTCGAGCCGTCGTCGACGTACACGATCTCGTACGCCTCGCGGCCGATGCTCTGGTCGAGGAGGGAGGGGGCGCAGCGGTCGAGGTAGTCGCCCGCGTTGTGGACGGGCACGACGACACTGACCTTGAGCATGGCTTCCCCCGGGGGTTCACCTACGGTTCATCTGTACGTAGGTGACACGTTATGTCAGGTTGTGGGGGAGTGGCGCGCTGTCGCGTCCGAGGTGAGCCGGCCAACCGCGACATACCGCCTGTCATCAGAACGTCGTGGTTCGCGAAGAGCGAGCTGAGTTCGAAGCGTCGCCGGATCCGCGCTGTCCACATCGCGCCCGGCAGGTCCGTGTACGCGTTGACCATCCGAGCGCGAAGTGCCTGGGTGAGGATCCAACGTGCGCGATCCCCGTCACTGACCCGTCCTCCCATGCTGAGCGCCAGGCGCCACAACTCGTCTCCGTCGCTGTTCTCGTCGACCACGGCGACGACCCCGATGTCTCCCAGGATGGCGTCCCGCCGGGTGGTGTAGCCGATCAACGGACCGGAACTCGCAGGTCACGCCGGGTACTTCGACCGGCTGAGGCACTCCCCGCGCCTGACCGGGCCACTTCGCGTGCCGCGCCAACGGAGAGATCATCGCGAGCCAGGTACCGGAAGGCGAAGCGCATGATCGCTTACACCACCTCGCGGGACGCGACCTCTCCCAGTCCCCGCACGAGCTTCCGGGCCATGCCAAGGGCATCCCGGACAACGAGGCCGTGATCCGTATCCCTGCCAGGATGGTGCCCATGATCAGGGAGGCGTGCGATGCCGTCGAACGTTCCAACGGCGTTCAGTGACCTCCTGGCCGCGTGCACACGATCGGCCGTCCACCTGGAGATGCGCGACTGCTACGCGGTCGACTACGAGAAGGGCCCTTTCGCGGACTGGCGCGCCGGACACCGCCGTGACCCCGTAGACCGGACCTCGTGGTGGCGACCGTGGCTCGACCTCGTACAGGAGACCGTGAACCGGGGCGTCGTCATCCGGCGGGCGCGCATCGTCTCAGAGCCTGTCAGCGAGTACACCCGCTTCCTCTACGACGGCACGTTCACCAACGTCGCCGCCGGCGAAGCGGTCCGCCCGGCACAGCTCGGCCATCTCCTCACAGCGGGAGCCCTGCCCCAGGTATTCCTCGGCATCATTCCGTCGGCGGCTCGTGATCGGTCCAATTGGCCCCGGGAGACGTTCCACGTCTACGACGACAAACTCGTGTCGGTGGAACTGGTCTCAGCTCAGGTAAGGATCACCCAGCCCTCGGAGATCGATCTGTATCTGAAGGCTTTCGAGCAGCTCAGGGGTATGGCGGTCTACGGAGCGGAGGCGCGGGTCCTGATCCTCAGGGCGATAGCGGTGCTGGACGGTTCGTGACCGAGGATGTTTAGCGGTCGCGTCCTGCAGATATCTCGAACTGATCCTTTTCAACCGCATGTATGAAGGACTGCCAAGGCCCGCGGGTGAAGGTGACCACAGGCCCCCGCGCCGTCTTGGAGTCGCGCACACGGGCGCGGTCGTCGCTCAGCGCACACTCAACGCATTCGCCCCCGGCGCCGTTGCTGTACGACGAGGTGAACCACCCGGGGCCGTCGAGTTCGCCGGACACTGCACTGCTCACTTTGCGTATTCCTTCAAGATTGATTCGATCAACTGGGTCGAGCGCTGAGGGCTCAAGGCCGCTGCCCGTAGGCCGTCGAACGCCCTGGTGTACTCACGAACATGATGCTCGCCTTCCAGGTACACGGCGTCGGTGATGCCGTCCCGGTACACGATGTCCGGATCTTCCGGGGCGGGGAAGCCCAGCATGGTGAATGAGCCGGTGGCCGGATAGGTGCCCGAGTCGAAAGGCAGAACCTGCAAAGTCACGGTGGGCGACTCGGCGGAATCCAGGACGCGTTCCAGCTGATCCCGCATCACCCCGCGGTCTCCGATGACGTGACGCAGGGCGCCTTCGCTCACGATGAACCAGGCATCGGGAGCATCGGGCCGCGCCAGCATGGCTTGGCGCTCCATGCGCACGCGTACAGCCCTGGCGATGTCCTTCGAGGACATGTGCGCGCCGGTCTTGTGGAGTTCGCAGGCGTACGGCTCTGTCTGCATGAGGCCGGGGATCAGCTCGCACTGGTACTGGCGGAATGTGGTCGCGTCCTGTTCCAGGCCGATGTAGATGTTGAACCACTCGGGGACGCCTGTGCCGTGCAATTGCCACCAGCCGCGCACCTTTGCCTGACGGGCCAATGACTTGAGGAACTCACGCAGCTCGTCGCTGGTGCCGTAGAACCGACACAGGGCGTCGATGTCCGACGGTTGGACCCGACCGCTCCCCGTCTCCATCCGGTTGACCTTCGAGCCGCTCCAGTCCAGGGCCTCGCCGACCTGGGCGCAGGTCAGTGAGCTTTTCTCGCGGAGCTTCTTCAGCTCGATGGACAGGCGACGACGGCGTGCCGTCGGTGAACCGGCCATCCCAACCCTCTTTCAGATAGCGGGCGTTCAGTCTTGCGCCAAGGGGTGTGATTGCCAATCACTCATAAGTGGGAATCCCTCGCTGCACATTGCATAGCGGGATGGGACTCCATCACCCTGAGTGCAACGCATCGTGAGTATCCGTAACGCTCCGCGGCTGTGGCGGAGTCGACTGCGAGGAGAGGGGCCCTTGTGACCCATGAAGCGTGCATGTCGCGAAAGCCCTGGGACCTGGCCTTCACCGCCGAGCCTGCGGAAGTGGCTGCTCTGCGCCGCGTCATGCGGCTGCATCTGGGGATCTGGGGATTGCACGGCACGGTCGACCATGCCCAGTTGTGTATGAGCGAGTTGGTCACCAACGTCATCACCCACACCGGTCACGGCACACCGGCCACGCTGGCCGTCTCCATGAGCGGCACACATCTGCGTATCGAAGTCCACGACCCCGACACGCGCGCCCTTCCCACGCTTCTCGATGCGGACCCCGAGTCGGAGGGCGGCAGGGGAATGGCTCTGGTGGACGCGGTCGCCGACCGCTGGGGTGTCCAGCTTCGGCCCGATCGGAAGGTCACCTGGTGCGAGTTGGCGACAGGACTTTCCACGCCGAACGGTCATGTGGACAGTCCTGGCGTATTGCGCGCCGAAGCCTTACTGGGCGTCTACGCGTCCGTGAAACGGCCCCGTCGGCCGGGATCGCAACGACTTGCCTCGGGCATGGCGGAGGACGCCGCGATCGCGGCCATTGCGGACTTCCTCCACTGGCTTCGAGTGCACGGCTATGACGCGGATGACGCGTTGGATCGTGCACAGACCCACTTCGAGGTGGAGGCGGGCGCCACAGGAGGAGGGGTGGGGTGAGGCATTGCTCGTGAGAGACCGCATGCAGGATGCGGGGACTGGGAGCGGAGAGTCAGCTACCGCGCCGGTCCCGTCCCGCATCCATTGCAGGGCTTCGATCCGCGCACTTTGCCCTCCGGACATCCGGACGTCATTAGCCCAGTGTCTTCGCGAAGAACCCCAGGTTCGGATCGTCCGGGGTACCGACGAGCAGCGCGCGGTCGAGCAGGATGTTGTTGTGCTCGCAACTCGTCTCGGGCAGCATCGCGCAGGCGTGGCAGGCGGCCAGGTTCGCACCCGCGGACCGTGCCTCGACGCACAGTGGGTCGGCCGAGCACCAAGTGGCGCGCCGCAGTGCCGAGCGGAGTGCCTGGGTCAGGCGGTCGGGCTCGCCCTGGGCCACCACCCCGCCGAGACTGCCGGCGGAGTCACTGGTCGCCGTGTAGACGAGGATCCCGGCCATGTCGGCATCGGTGTACAGCCGCTCGCGGAGCGCCGCCGCGGGGTAACCGGCCTCCAGGCTCCACTGGTTGATCAGCACGTGCGCCAGGGTGTGCAGGAGCACCATGCGGGGCGTCGCCGGCGAAGGAGGTGCGTCCGCGGGGTCGGTGGCACGCTCCCTCAGCATGCGGTCGTGGTTGGTGCGCATGCGCTCCACGCGGGCGGCCACCGCCACCTGCCGAGCCCAGTCGTCCAGCCGGTTCTCGTCGAGGCGTACGAAGACGCCCTCGCCGTGCACCTCCATGGCCGGGAGCCAATCGATCGGCGACAGGGACAGGGGCGCCTCGTGGCCCTCGGAACTGGACTCCGGGTCCGCGATGCGCGTGAACGCCTTGAGCGCCCGCACCTCGCGGAGCCGCTTCACCAGCATGGGCCTCTCCACGCCGAACGGCGTGAGGACAGCCGGGTCGGTGACCGGCGGTTCGCACACGAACTGTTCGGCGCGCCCCTTGTCCCGCAGATCGTTGCCGGCGCACAGCCGCTCGTACTCCTGGCGCCGCAGCGCCCGGTATCGGTTCGCCGCACTCGCGTCCGCGGCGCCTTCCTCGGCCGGATCCTCCGCCTGTTCGGCCTCCAGCAGGGCCATGACGGCGTCGAGCGTGACCGAGTCGTCGTCCTGGAAGGCCCCCATGAGGTAGCCCTCGATCTTCTCGCGGGACGAAAGCGAACGCAGACGCTCCCAGTGGCCGGCCAACTTGTCGGCGAGACCGTCGCTCCACGGAGGGATGGACAGAGCGGATTTCAGCACCGGCTGCCATACCGCCGAAGAGCCGCGCTGGAGCGTACGGGGCGCCTCCGTGCAGAACTCGGCGGGCGCGTCCTTGAGCCAGGGCCGCCTGCCCTCGCAGCGCACCCCGAGGTCGGTCAGGGCCGAACGGCGGAAGGCACCTTCCATGGACACCTCCGACACACCGCAGGTGCACGAGATGAGGATGGAGCGCAGGGAGGCACTCTGGCCGGAGAACCGCATGCGCATCTCGCCGCCGCAGTGCCCGGTGGCACCTTCCTCGCGATTCCTGCGGTGCAGCCACTTCCAGTACGGGAAGTCGTCGAGATGCCCGTCCTCGCAGGCCATGACGAACCGGGACGGCACGAGAGGCTCGTCGTCGCAGGCGGTGCAGACGTTCTTGCCCGGGGGCGGGTTGAAGCCTCGCACTGGCTGGAGGGACTGACACTTCGGACACGAGTGCCACAGCGGGAACCGCCGCACGCGCACGCCGTCCTTGCTCGTGTCCTCGGAGGCCGGAGGCAGCCGGAAGTGGCGCACGCCGAGGACCCGGGCGAGGCGGTGCTCGTAGATGATGGGTGCCTCGCCGAGAGGCCAGGTCCGGTAGGCGTCGTCGATGCCGGAGACGATGAACGACTCGTTGTCGACGGCGATCAGCGACCCGACCCCGTACGTGGTGATCATCTGGGAGCGGCGGACCGATCCTCGGCGGGGCAGGGCCAGACGAGGTGCGGCCGAGCCGCTGTCGGCGCCACGGCGGCGACGCTCGCGGGGCGGGGTCATCGGGAAGCCTCCAGGAAGAGAGCGGACTCGGCGTCGACGTCGCGCAGGCTCCACAGGGTGGACCAGGCGTCGTTGTCCGGGGACTCGTCGTCGTACGGCTTGAGCAGGGCGGGGGTGAGGTTGCCGGGAATGGGCTCGTACAGCAGACCGCCATGACCCCTGGCCATCTCCTCCCACCAGTCGACGAACTCGTCGAACGCGTCGGAGGTGTCCTGCAGCTCCTCGCCGGCGACCTGGGAGACGCGATCCGTCAGCAGCGGCTTGATCTCGGCGTACAGGCGATCCACGTACGTGTCGATCCGGCCGGCGGCGTCGTTCTCACGGGCCTCGGGGATGAGGATGCGAACCAGCGCCACGACGACGGCGTGCAGGCCGCGGTCGCGCGACCGGGCGGAGAACGGCGTCACGGACGTCGACTCCACCTCGCGGTAGAGGGCGGAATGGAAGTGCAGGAAGCTCTCGTAGTGCGAACGGTCCCGAGCCCGGGCGGAATTGAGCATGACGGCCACCAGTCCCGGATGGGCACGGCCCACGCGGCTGGTGGCCTGGATGTACTCCGCCGTGGTCTGGGGCTGGCCCATCACCGCCATCAAGCCGAGACGGTCCACGTCGACGCCGACCGCGATCATGTTGGTGGCAAGGAGGACGTCACGGACGTCGCGATCCGGGTACCGCTTCTCGATCTCCTTGAGGCGGGCGGGGATCAGACTCGCGTCCACCCGACTCGTGAGCTCCGAGTAGCGGTTCGAGGGGCGTACGTTGCTGCCATCGCGTTCGGCGAGCAGCCGCAGGTAGTCCTCGACGTCGTCGTTCACCTGGAGTTCGGCCGCCGACAGCAGACGAAGGCTGTTGAAGTAGCCGACGAGCGTCCAGTACGCATCCCGGACCTCGTCGCTCGTCTCCGCACACCCGGCCTGATGCAGCAGGGCCGCGTACGTGCGGATGAGGAGGGTGGACTGGCTCGTGCCGGGAGCGAGCAGGCCCACGTAGCGGCGAGTGGCCTTGACCTTGCGGTCGGTTTCCACGGCGAACCAGGAGTCCCGCGCGTCCAGACCCGCCGGCGGGAATTGACGTACGTCCCGGTCGAAGAGGTTGCGTCCCTGGTCGGACGCACGGCGGATGGTCGCCGTGGAGGCGATCACCTTCGGTCGGTCGGCGAGGGCGTCGACAGCCGTCTCGTACAGGCCGGTCAGTGTGCCCAACGGACCGGAGATCAGGTGGAGTTCGTCCTGGACGATCAGCTCCGGGGGTGGGGTCCCGTCGCCGCCGCGGTCGCGGTTGAAAAGCGCGGCTGTCTGCTTGCGCCACGGCATGGAGGCGAACTTGTCCACGGTCGCGATGACGAGAGTGGGGCGAGCCTTGTAGACGGTCTGGTCCACCAGGTGCACGGGCAGACCGGAGGCGAAGTCGCAGTTGGCACCGGGGCAGCGGACGTCCATACGTACGTCGTCCTCGTCCACCGTGTAGTTGTGGGCATCCAGTGCCGTCCCGCACCAGGGGCAGGCGTGGAGCTGCACCGGGTTCTCCGTCTGCAGGTTCTGTCCACCGCGCAGCTTCAGCAGCTTGCCCGAGGCGGTCTTCAGGTCGTTGGGCGTGGCCGACTTGCCGACCCACATCCCGATGGAGATTCCCTCGTGGCCCAAACGGTCGGGGTCGGCCCGACGCATCGACTCCATCGCGCAGATGAGGATCGTGGCGCGCTCGAACTGCTGGAGGGTGAGCAGGCGCAGCGTGTACCGCATGAGCACGGTGACACCGCCGCCGTCGGCCCCGCGGCGCAGTCGACGCAGGAACGTGGTGAAGGCGATCAGGCCGAGGTAGGCCTCGGTCTTTCCACCACCGGTGGGGAACCACAGCAGATCCGAGATCCTGCGGTCGGGGTGCTTCGGGTCGTCGATGCCGCAGAGGCACAGCAGCATGAACGCGATCTGGAACGGCCTCCAGCGCTGCACCGAGAGGTCGGGCATGCCCTGACGTCCGCTCTTTACCCAGGCGCTGCGCGCACGCTGCTCCGCCATCGCCCGGTTGGCCAGCCGGAAGGCCTCCATGACGTCCGGCTTGTCCGTCAGGATCCGGATGCCCTCGCGCATGCGGCCGAGGGCCTCGCGGCAGACGTCGAGCTGTGCGTGAGCCGCGTCCTCGTAGGGGGTTCCGGTGAGGGCGGCGGCCTCCGAGGCCTTGGCCTCGATCCACTGTTCGTAACCGAGAGCCAGTCCGCGCAGCGCGGCAAGGACTTCGGTGTCGGGATTCTCGGCAAGTCCGAGCATGCCGAGTGCCGAGCTGTCGATCTCCGGGTTGGAGTCGGTCAGCAACACCTCGTGCGTGGGCAGGAACTCGGAGCGGATCTCGCTTATCCCGGCAGGCTCTATGTCGGTCAGACCGACCGACGGGGGAGTCCAGTCCCAGTGGGCGGAGCAGCCGTGACCCACCGCGAAGGTGGGGGCGTGGCGGTACAGCAGGCGGCTCGCGGCCAACTCGGTGTCATCGGAGGACACATCAGGAGTTCGTTCGACGAAGGCGGACGTGCCGTTGGACGCCCTGATCCGGAGACCTGGCTGGAACAAGGCGAACGCGTCCTGGAGCTCCCGCTCTCCAACGGCCTGCGCGTTGATCAACGTCACCGTGACAGTGACCGTGCCGGTCGACGGGTCCGCCGGTCGGACGAGGACATGCAGCTTCACCTCGTCGGGGACGAGGTCCTTCGTCCGAACCCCAGGCTCCGTGACGTCGACCGGTGTATCCGGCAGCTCCAGCTCCCTGCGCCGCCAGCGCTCGCGTTGATCGACCGTGGTCCTGGCCTCCGCACGGCGGGCTGCCACCGTCCGGCCCTCGGCGTCCACAGGGACATACACAGCGGCTCGCGCGGAGACCACGATCTCGGAGCTGATCCCGGGCGCCACGGCGAAGGTGAGGCCCATGGCCGACGGGCGACGGTCACCGGAGACCGGCGGTTCGAAAGTGGCGCCGCTGTCCTCGGAACTGTCTTTGCCGACCAAGGGGGACTCGTTCGGATCCTCCTGCTCGGCGGCGTCCTCCTCCTGGCGCCGACGAGCCTCGCTGTCGGCGGCCCGGGGGAACAACACACCGATCGGGTAACGGGTGATCGGAGCGTCCTGGGTGAGGACCTCGACCGGATCGTCACCTGCCTCCACGTCCGGTCCGAGTAGCTCGCGGCGCAGCCGCGCGACCAGTTCCTCACGGACCCGGTAGTGCTCGGCGTGCGGGTTGGTCCCGTGCGTCATACGTGTTCCTCCCCGGCGCGTTCGCCGCGTCGATACCTTCCGATTCCGGTGATCCGAGGGGCGATCCACACCCCGTTGCCGCCGAGCCCGGCGTTGGAACCGGCCGCTGTGCTGCCCGCGACCGTCTCCAGGACGTCCACGCGCAGGCCCACCATCTCGGTGGGCCACGTCACATCCCACGAGCGCGAGATCACCTCCACCGCGTACAGGTCACGGCGGAAGCGCTCGGAGACCTCGCCGACTACCCGGTCGCGGTGGACCAGGTCGTACGGCGGGCTCTGGTCCGGGCCTGCGGGAAGGACGTGACGCATACGCAGCGTCATCGCGTCACCAGGCCGCACCTGCTCCAGCAGGTAGGCCTGCGTCCCTGCGGCATCCATGTCGCCATCGGGAGAGCCAGGAGGGTTCTCTCGGTGGACATCGCCGGGCAGGAACTGGATGCCGTAACGCTCGTACTTCTTCCAACCGCCCAGGTACCAGCGTCCGGTGGCGCGGTGGCGCCGTATGCGGGAAGTGTCCGGGCCCGTCACGTGGTAGAGGTCCTCGCGGGTTCGTGTCATGGCCACGTACAGGGCCCGCGCCTCGGCAGGGACGTCCAGGTCCTCGTGGGCCTTACGCAGCTCGGCGACGGAGGAGGGCATCAGCAGAAGCACCCGGTCGTACTCCAGGCCCTTGGCCCGATGGACCGTCGAGACGATCAGCCGTGCCGTCTCCGGGTCGACCAGTTCCTCGGGGAACCGCCCGCTCGCCACCAGACGCCCTACGGCGGCGACGTCGACGTGGCCACGGCCGGCGCGGCGGGTCGCCGCCCGCAACGACCGCCAGCATCGTCGCGGCTCAACGCCCGCAGGCAGCGGGATCTCACCGAGCAGCTCCAGGAACCGGGGCTCCGTGAGCGTGGACGACTCGGCCCGGCGCACCAGCTCGGCGACCCAGTACGGAACCGGTCGGTCCTGCAACGAACGCTTCAGCGCGTGCTCCACCCCGTGTTTGTGGAGGAGTTCGGAGACAGCGAGCGCCTGCCGGTTGTCGCGAGTCAGGATCGCGCAGGTGGCGGGGTACGCCTTCAGCATCTCCAGTGTGAACTCGTCGGAGAGATCACCGAGGTTCGGCAGGTCAAGCAGCCGGTCGCGCAACTCGGTGTGAAGGGTTACGGCCGTGGATTGCTGGCCGCCGGCGGAGTCGGCCAGGTTCTGCAGCCGGGGGCCGAGAGCGAGGGCGGTGCGCGCCTCGGCGCTCTTCGCCCGGAAGTTCACGGTCAGGTTGAGCTCGACGAGGTCGTCGTAGGACGTCCTCAGCCATGCGAAGAACCGGTCTGTCTCACCTGCTCGCTCCGTCGGATCCTCGATCTGGAAGCCGTAGATGCCCTGGGCGGAGTCGCCGACCACGGTGAATCCGCACGAACGCTGGAAACGGTCGAGCAGCGTCTCCACCAGGTCCCGCCGGTCACCGACCAGGTCCTGCGCCTCGTCGATCACCACATGTGAGGGCGCCCCGAGTTCACCTGCCTCCAGCGCGCCCTTCTCGATCGCGTCGACGGCCGCCCGGATGCGCTCGTCGAAGCTGCGGGATGCCCACTCCTCGTCCGGGTAGGCGGACACGAGCAGCTGGTACGCCCACGAGTCGAAGGTCTGGACGCGCACCCGGCGGGCCCGGTCGCCGTGTCGCGCGATCCGGTCCCGCAGTTCACGGACAGCGGCGCGAGAGAAGCTCAGGACGAGTATCTCGCCCGCCTCCAGCGCCTCCTCGGGATCCTCGTGACCGACCAGGGCGTCGAGGCGCCGTACCACCGTATGGGTCTTGCCGGAGCCGGCTCCCGCGGTGACCAGGAGGCGGGTGTCCCAAGGGAGGTCGACGACAGCCTGCTGCTCGGCGGTGAGCGGAGGGCTGTCGCCGTAGACGTCGGTCACTTGCTGCTCCACAGGTGCTCGAACTGGGTGAAGGCCAGGGAGGTGTCGAAGTTCTGGATGTTGTCGCTGACGTTGAGGATCAGGCAGGTCTCCTTGCCGCCGTTGAGGGGGCCGCGCAGGCCGCGCCCGATCATTTGCTGGTACACGTTGGGGCTGTACACCGGGCGCGCCACGACGACGGCTCGGGTAGCGGGGGCGTCGAAACCCTGGGTCAGGACGCCGTAGTTGGTGAGGACGCGCGTGCGGCCCATCCGGAAGTCGTCGACGCGGCGCCGGCGGTCGCTGGCCGCGGTGGTGGAGTCGACGGCGGAGGCGGTGATGTTCAGGTCGCGGAGCCTTGCAGCCAGGTACTTGGCGTGGTCGACAGACGTCGCGAACACCAGCACCGGCCAGTCCTCCGGCATGTCCGAGATCTCGGCCAGGATGCGGGCATTGCGGTCGTGGTCGTCGGCCAGCCGTTGCTCGGCCGCCCGGGACAGGAGGCTCAGCTGCTCGGCACGCTGCTTCTCCTCGTGGGTCAGGGTGATCGTGCCGCCCGGCAGGAGACGGTGCTCGACCTGAGCCAGCATGCCGAGCTGCTGCAGCTCGCCGTAGGCGTCGCCGCTCGCGAAGACGCCGTCGTCCAGTCGCCGACCGCCGAACCGATTGATGAGGCGGCGCGTCTCGTCCTGGTTGGTGTTGCGGAACGGCGTCGCGGTGAGGCCCAGCAGATGACGGTCGGTCCGCGAGGCCGTCAAGCCCAGGTGCGTAAGGATCCCGGTGTAGCGGGGCGTGATGGCGGTGTGCGCCTCGTCGACGATGACGAGGGCGGCGTCACGGAGCCAGGCGTAGGCGTCGGCAGCGAGACAGTTCGGCTGCTGGAGCTTGGCGTCCGTAGCGACGACCAGCTGAGGTCGGTCGATGACCGGGCCCGCCTCGTTCGTCGACCACAGCCGATTGATCGCCAGCGGCGTCTCCGCGCCGACCTTCTCCCACACGAACTTCCAGCTCTGCACGGCCTGCTCGCACAACTCCTCGGTCTGCGCGATCCACAGGATCGGCCCGTCCAGCTGCCCCACCTGCTTCACCCAGCGGATCACCGCCTCGGCCGTGACGCGCGTCTTGCCCGCGCCGGTCGGCAGGGACAGCATGCCGCGCAGGGGGACGATCCGGTCCAGCATGGTGAAGACGTTGGCGGCCAGCCGCTCCTGGTAGTCGTGCAGGCGAGGGAAGTGCCGAGGCCCGTCCACGTCGATCCGCGGTTCCAACGACGGCGCCCTGAACCCGGCGAAGGCGTCCGGGAAGCGGAGGTCCGCCACGAAAGCCACCGCCGTGGAGGCACCCGTGAACGACGACGGAGCGTGGCTCGGATAGAGGTGCTGCAGGTCACGGGCGTGGACCTGCAGGACGCTGTCCCCGTGTGCGTTGAACGCCATCTGTGCGATGCGGTAGCCGTCGGGCTCGGATCCGCCGTTCTCCGCACGCTCACCTTCCATCAGACCGGTCGGCAGCCGATCTCGCAGGGCCTCTGCCCCCAGCAGCAGCAGGAGCTTCACCACCACATCGTCGGCCTCACGCACGGCTTTCAGCGCGTTCTTGACCTTCTGGTCCTGCTCCTGACGCTTCTGCGCCTCCAGAACCTGCCGGCAGCCGGACTCTCCCATTCGCCAATGGAGTTCACGGTCCACGGCCATCAGGGCATCGAGCGGACCGGCGGGCTCCAGCACGAGGATCACGGATCCCTGCAGACTGCTGTTCAGCGACTTGGGACGCATCCCATTGGGAGTGCGCGTCACCTCTTCGAGGATCTTGCATCGCTGCAGCGTGTACTGGTCCACCTGCGAACCGCGCAGCTGCCGCAGCGTGGGGTACGCCTCCTTCAGCGGAACCGGCTCGCCTGCCGGCTCATACCTGGTCTCACGGCTGATGACATCGGCGTAGGGCAGCATCCCCCACTGCTTGACGAGCAGCGCGGCGTCCGCGGCCGACGCGGCCAGCAGGGCGGGCCACCGCTCGTTCCTCAGCGTCCGGTACTCCTCCTGCGACGAGGCGACGGCGATCTCGCCGTCCGGGCGCGTGCCCCACTCGTCACCGATGCGACACCGGGTGAGCGTGTCGTCGGTGAAGGCAACCTCCAAGCGGGTCAGCAGCACGTAGGTGTTGCCGACGAAGACGTCGTCCTCGCTCTTCCGGAGCTTCTCCTGGAGCTGGTCCCAGAACGAGTCGGGCACGTCCTCGACGCTCGTGGCCAGTCGCAGCTTTCGGGCCTTTTCGGCGCTGATCTCCGCGACCGGAAGTACGTCGCCGTACGCGGCGAGTTGGGGGCCTACCGCCTCGGCGAGGGGGCGGACTCCCTGCGAGGTCGGGACGAATCCGTGCCGCTTCAGCATCCAGCGCATCGGTGAGGCCACCGCCCGACGCGTGCTGACCTGCGCCCCGATCTGCAGCGTCCAGTTGTCGACGAGTGCGTCCTCGGGCAGCACCTTCAGGAAGTTGGCCCGGGCCTCGTTCGAGAGTTCGGGCAACAGGTGCAACGGTCCGCCGATCGCGGCGCCCTCCAACTTGATCCGGGCCAGCGTCGGACGGGAGGCCTGATCCGGCAGGGTCGCGCAGTACTGCTTGTGCGCGACCTCGCGGTACTGCTCGAACCACGGCTCCTCCTCGGGACGGTGTCCCCCGGTCGGCCTGTCGCGCAGACCCACCTCGCGGAAGAAGGCCATGTCGTCGGAGTGGAAGCGAGTGTCAACGGCGACGGCGGGGTCCGAATCCGGCGTCACGACCGGGCCGGGCAGCAGGCAGTCCCGCATCGGTCGGAAGCGTCCGTCCACGGTGCGCACGTACAGCGTCGACAACGGATCGGGCACTCGCCGGACCACCTCGTGGGACAGGTGGCTGCTGCCGGCCTGGTGGAACAGTTCCCAGAACCGGGTCCACTCCTGCGGGCCGTACGAGGCGAACCCCTGCTCCAGGACACTGACGAAACGGCCTTGGATGTCGGCCTCGCGGATACCGAGCACGGCAAGGGCGCTCGCCAGCGACGGGTCGTCGGACAGGGCCGCATCGATGTAGACAAGGGACTCGCGCAGACCGTCCTGGTCCGTGCGGCGGAACACTTTACCGACGACCGGAGCCACCATGCCGTGCTCCTCGGTCAGCACGATTCGCGCGGAGCGGGCCTCGGTCGCGTACGACGAGGACGATTGGATCATGTCGGCGACGATGCGGACGGCGGTGGCAGAGGCATGGGGGCTGCCGTCGGAGACCAGGGCCTCCAACCACTCCCGCACCGAGGCACGTTCACGCTTGGCGGCCTTGAGGATGTGCTCCACCTTGCCCGAGCGGAGGTCCGTGGCCTCCACGGACGGGTGCAGCCAGTTCGTGGGTCGTCCGGGGTACGAGTTCCACAGCGTCAGCCAACGGACCAGCGACTTGTTGTCCTTGCCGAGCGAGGGGTGGATGTTGAGCTCACGCGGCACCTGCAGCCGGCCGTCCTGGTCCGGCAGCGAGGGACGATGGGCGGTGGCCTCCCAGATCTGTTCCGTGAGGTAGCGGTCGGCCCAGCTGACCGTCTCCGACTCACGGGCACGGCCCGGAAGGAGCGGAAGATACGCCGCCGGGTCCTCGGTGGGTGCCAGCTCGGGCAGGGACTCGACCACCAGCCGGGCGGCGACCCGGATCATCTCCTGGTTGAACGGGGAGGAGTCCAGAAGGTTCTGCCGGTCCTCGTTGGTCTTCCAGGCGCCGTTGAGTATGCCGCTCAGCGTCATCTCGTACTTCGTTGGGAAGAACGACCAGAACCTGCCGCGCCCTTTGGGGGAGGTCAGCAGACCGGTGGTCTCCCTCTCGTACTCGCGCACGGCCCATGAGATGTCCAGGGAGACACGGTCGTGCAGCTCGCCCGCACTGGAACGGGCGGTGAGGGTCGGTTCGTGGGTGAGCGTGAACACTCGCCAGTGACTGGCCGAGGGATGCCGGCCGGGGCGCTCCTCGCGGACGGTGTGCAGCTCCTGATCACGTTCGACGGTGAGGGTCCGCCGCACGACGGGGCGTGGACGGCGATCCTCCAGGATCACCTTGGCGACGTGCGGCGAGAAAAGCTGGAACCCGATCGGGAACTCCTCGCGGCTGCCTGCAGACGGCCCTCCGTGCATGTCCTGGCCGAGCCGTTCGGCGGCTCCGTCGAGCAGCGGGAGGCGGACAACGGTGGTGGCCCAGCTCAGGAGTTCGTCGAGTACGGGATCGGCGGCGCGCTCGGACGCCTCGTCCAACGGGCGTGCCATGCGCAGCACGGGAGCCTCGAACGCCTTGCCGAGGCGGTCCGTGACGCCGGGGACGGCGCGGATCTGGTCGTAGGCCCACTCGCGGTCGAAGCCGAAGGCACCGGAAGAGCTGAAGAACTGGGGGGCGTCGGTCACGACGAGGACGGACTTCACGCCGACTCCGAACCGTCCGATCTGGCCACCGCGCTTGCGCGACATGCTCATCCGGAGAATAGTTTCCGCACCCTCGGGGGTGACGGCGTTTCCCTCGTTGGCGCAGTAGAGATGCTTGTCCGTGAGAACGACGTGCACGGAACCACCGGGCTCGGCGGCGATTTCGTCCGCGGCGTTCTGCACGAGTTCGAAGAGCTGGCGGTCACCGTATCCGCCCTGGGTGATCCGTCTTTCACCGTTCGCGTGTTCCGGAATGAGGCCCGGATCGACCGCGTACGTCTTTAGAACGCGCGAGGACTGCTCGATCACCGTCTTGAGCACGGGCTTGAGTTCGGGAGACACAGGACTCCGATCCTGGGGCGAGGACCTGCTTGGGGGGAGATGACGCTACGTCAGTTGCACTGTGGGCGACTGGTGATGGCATGGACGCGGCTGTGGTGGCTATGGTTCCGGCGGTATGCGGCGGATCTGTCGATAAGCCGGATGTTGCTATCGCTCGGGGCATGACAATCAGGCCTGCGCTTTCCGGGGCGACGAGTCCGCAGGAATGGCGGACGGGAGAGTTGGGGTATGGGACCGGGCGTGCGGAAACCGTTCGCACGCCATTACGCGTAGCACCGTCGCAATGCCGTGAGGGGGAGACGGCACACTTCTACCAGGGCGTCGGAGAAATGTTTCTTCCGAAGCGTGTGGGGCCGCTGGAGAGGGACCGTACTCGGTCAAGTCGCGGGTCCGCAAGGGGGTTTGAGAGGGTGGTCCGCCGAGCAGAAAAGGGGCAATTGGTGGGAATTCGGATAGACCTAGTCGCCGCCACGTCTGCTACCCCAGGATCTCTGTCAAAGGTTGTTTGACATGAGGTGCACTGTCAAAGAGGCAGGTAGGCTGGGGGAGCTGTCCGACCGCAACTGGAGCAGGATCCGAGAGCAGGTGACCGTGGAAGCAGGCGAGGACTTCGGTCCATGGCTGGCGCGGCAGTTGAAGCTCGCCGACATGACGCAGACCGAGCTGGCCGTGGCCGTGGAGGTGACGCGTGCGGCTGTCTCGGCGTGGATCACCGGACGGGCGACCCCGCGCCCCGAGACGATAGAACGGATCGCTCGGGCCTTGAACACTGACCTGGCCACGGTGCACACCCGCACCACTGACACTCAGGCCGGCCTCCCCGTCGACTGGTATCACCGGCCCGGACACGCCGACGGGGGGCGGGAGTTGGGCAATGCCGCCGCGTTCGCTTTCGACGCGGACGTGTCTGTGCTGGCCCGGGAGACCTGTCAGAACAGCCTAGACGAGCGACTCACGGCCAACGGGCGGCCCGTGCGGGTGCGTTACACCCTGCACGAGCTGACGGGGGAGACACTCGCCCGATTCCGCGAGGCCATCCAGTGGGACAAACTCTTCCCGCACTACGAGGTGGCCGCTGCGCAGGAACAGAAGGTCGGCCGGGTCATCGACGCGGGGCTGCGCGACATGTACGAGCGAGACCGCTTGGTGCTGCTGCGGGTGGACGACTACAACGCGGCGGGCCTGACCGGCGACGACTACGACGACGGCCGCTTCGCGGCGGTGGTCAGGCGTCAGCTCGACAGTCACAAGTCCGGTAGCTCTGCGGGTGGTTCGTACGGCCTGGGCAAGGCCACCCTGTGGGCGACCAGTCGGCTCGGCCTCGTGCTCATCAACTCCACGCTGTCCGAGCCTCACGAGGGCCGGACCGAGCGTCGTCTCATCGGCCGCCTCGATCTGCCGTGGCGCAAGGTGAACGGCGAAGCGTGTGCAGGGCCGGCCTGGTTGGGGCGGCCCGACCCCGACTCACCGGGAGCCAGAGTGGCGCGCTCCTGGTGGGCGGACGAAGAGACGGTGGAGTCCCTTCACCTGACGCGGGAGAGCGGCGAGCCGGGAACGTCGTTCCTGATCGTGGGCGCCCACGACGTGGCCAGCCTCGCCGACGACAGCTCCACGTCCGAGGGCGACGAGACCGAGGACGACGACAGCATCCAGCGGATGCATCGCCGGCTCGTATGGGCGTTGGGCAAGAACTTCTGGGCCGCGATGACGGGCGGCGGCGACCGGCTTCCGCTCTTGGAGGCATCTGTGCGCACCCTGCGCAACGGTGCTGTGGTGATCCCGGAGGAGCGCGTGGACCCCACGGTCACTCAGCCTTCCCGTACGCGGGCGCTGAAGGCGTTCCTGGACGGGACTACCGTGGAGCAGCTCACGGAGTCCGGGCAGGTCGCCGCGACCACCGTCCCCCTCAACCTGCCTGTCCGGGGCGGCGGACGCGCGTCTCTGGGAGAGCATCGTGCGGTGCTCCTGGTAACGGATGCCGAGGACGCGGACGGAAAGCCCAATCGCGTCGTGGCGATGCGTGGCAACCGTATGACGGTGCGGGACACCGCTGTTCCCGGTCTCCCGCTGTCCGTCAACCCGTTCCAGGCGGTTCTGCTTACCGGTGACGCAGCGGGTCCGTCGGCCCCGTTCGCCACTGAGGCCGAGGAGTTCCTGCGTGCCGCCGAGCCCCCGGAGCACAACAAGTGGGGTCAGACCGAGGAGCTGACGCTCACCTACTCGCCCTCGGCGTACCGGAGGATCAACGCGCTCACCCGAGAGACCAACGCGGCGATCAAGGCGCTGGTGGTCCGCCCCAAGAAGGGGCCGAAGCCGGGGGGAGGGCGTCTGGCCCGGACGCTGACCGTTGGTTCGACGAAGAAGCGGAAGAGGCTCTCGACGGCGACCATGCCCGTGTTGGAGGAGCTGGACGCCCAAGTGCTCGACGGAGGTGCCTGGCAGGTGATCGGCGAGATCAGGATTCCCGCCGGCGGCGCCGAGTGGCGACTCGTGCCCGTGGCCAAGTTCGACGTGCGTTCCGGTCCGCGCCCCACCATCGCGTGGGCCGAGCTCGCGGGCGTGGACAACTGTCAGGTGGTGGAGGGGACTCTGCGCTTCTCCGACGGAGCACGTTCGGCCACATTCCGTGGCGTGACCGACCCCACCACACATGCCGTCAGAACGAATCTGAGCGGGCTCGTCGTCGAACTGCGGACTGGTGAAGGGGAGTCGCTGTCATGAAGGTGTTCCCGTATCCGCGACTGCGCGGCACAGTCTCGCTGCGGGTGGACGCGGCAAAGGTCAAGGCACCCGAGCAGCCGCGTGAGCAACTCGACTCCCGGGCGCGTTCCGTCGTCGAGCGGGTTGTCGCGCTCGGCCTGGCGGAGACGCTGGACTGGGAGACCGCCACGCTGACCGTCTCGGCGACGATTCCCTCGAAGGCCACCGAGCCCGGCGGACCGTGGTCCGACGTCACAGTGGTGGCGGTGCTGACGGACAGGACGACCAACACTCGCGTCACGTCGAGGCTCGTCCCCGAGACGGAGGGCGGCCGTGAATGGCGCGGTGAACTGCAGGTGCTGCGCTCCGACATCTTTGACCGTGCCGGCCTGACTGTTCAGGTGATCGCGTCGGTCGACGGCGTGCCCGGCCGGATCATCGGAGAAGCGGTCGACGACTGGATCGTCGACGTGAGGAGCGACACTCCGACCCGAGAGTTGAGCTTCGACATCAAGGAAGTCGGGTTCGCCAAGGGCCCGCGCTGGCTGCAGAACTTCACCGACGCACCGTGGATCGTGAACGCGTCGGGCGCGCTTCCCACCGTGCACATCAACACCGACTTCGACGGCATTGCGGACGTCCTCGGTGCCGAAGGGCGAGGCCCCGAGGGGATCGTCAACGAAATGATGGTGTCCCAGATGGCCGCCGACGTCTGGGTCGCCGTGTTCCACTCGGCCATCGGTGACCTGGAGATCGAGGACGACGGCACTCCGCTGTTCCCGCACGGTTGGCAGGGTGAGGTGCTCAGGGAGATGCTTCCCGACGTCGTGCCGGATCGGACGATCGAGGACGCCTTGCGCGAGGTGCACCGCCGCCGCGTCGGCGCGACGGGATGGACCGAACTGCAGCCGCGCATCCAGTACGCGGCGATGCGGAGGGCCGACGTGCCCAGGGCCCTGTCGGAGACCGTACGCGGCCTGGACAAGCTCAAGCGTGAGGACGAGGCATGACGGAGAGGCCCGATCATCTGCCCGAGTACCTGGCTCGTCTCGCCGACGAGGAGGCGGCTCGGTTCATCTCCGACGGGTTGTTGTCCGGGAAGGACAACGTCCCCGGGATTGCCCTCAACCAATCCGCCGAGCCGCTGCCGGAGAGTCCTCGGTGGAGACTTCGCGCGATCCGGGACCTGATCGACGACGCGATGTATATCTACCGGGACGACAGACCGACACAGGCGGACGCCTGGCTCGCGCCCCGTCTGCACGCGATCCTTCGTCTCACCCGTGCGGAGGCGGCCGACCCCGCGCTGTGGAACTACCTGGCACTCGGTGTCGCTCCCGACTTCGTGGTCTGGCGGCATCTCTCAGAATCGAAGAAGTCTGTCAACGCGCGGTATTTCAAGGGCCCTTACCACAAGCAGGCCTTCGCTCGGCTCTGGTGGTCGGCCGAACTGTTCCGGAACGGGCCGAACTACGAACCGGTCGTCGTGGCCTGCGGCAACCAGGACATGCTGAACACGGTGTTGAGACTGGACGTCATCGACCACCGGCCTACGGCGCAAGCCTTGGTCCGTCTGCTTCAACGGGAAGTCGTACGGACGGGCCGTGATGCGAATGCTCTGGGCAAGGCGGTCAACGCTGCTGCCGCAACCGTGATGTACGACGTGATGGCACCGGACGTGGAGCGTGACGTCGGGGCTGTGCAGAGATGGATCGACGAGGCGGAAGCAGGGCTCTCCGTGCACCACCGCCCTCTTCCCACCGGGCCGGCCGAGGAGCGCGCCCCCGATGATTCGGTGGAACGCCTGACGGACCACTTCGCTGAGCTGTTTTCGGAGGTGCCTGTGCGCGGCAAGGGAGCGAGCATGGAGGACGCCGAGGAGGAGTGATCCGGTTGCCCGTCGCTACTTGCGGGGCGGCTGCCAGGACGTCAGAGCTTTGATGGCTTGTTCCTTGCGGTCATCGTCGAGCCGGAGCGCCGTGCACAGGATGTGGACGGCCAGGAGCGGCGGAATCGCATTGCCGATCTGCTGTGCGACATCGGTGCCTTGCCAGGGGTACTCGACCGGGAAGGTCTGCAGCAGGCCGGCTTCACGGGGCGTGAAGCGGTCCTGTTCCGGGCCCAGTTCGGGTTCGCCGTTGTCATCGATGCCCTTGAGTTCGAACACCTTGTTGCGGCGCACCTTGCCGGTGACCGTGGCTGACGGCATGTCGGAGGTGCGCAGTCCACGCTTCTTGGGGTCGCCCCCCGACCCGTAGTTGGAGCGGACGACGAAGTCTGTGGATCGCGTGTCCCTGAGCGCGTCGCGCATCGAGACCCACGGCTTCGGCCCATCGGTCCGGACCGGGGCATCGAAAAGAGAACTCTGCTCGGCCGCAGCGTTCGCCGTCGCGGGCTGCTGGGCGGGGAGGCGCTGTGCCCCCTTGCGATATCGCTGATGCGTGAGGGGAGGGAAGTCCAGGCTCTGGCCTCTGGTCCCTCGGTAGCGTGCGATCAACACCGCGCGGCGACGGGTCTGCGGCACCCCGTACTCCTCGGTGTGCAACATGCCGCGCTCCGCGTCGTAGCCCAGTTCACGGAGAATGTCGCGGTATGTCTCCCAGACGGGCAGGACGGTGGGTACCTGCTCCAGCACGACTGCCTCATAGGGCTCGGCCTTGAGCTTCTTTTCGGCGATCCACCGCAGGGGTTGCAGTACCAGCCCGGTGCGCTCATCAGCCCATGACTCCGCGTGGGCTGTCTTCTCGACCTTCGCCCAGGCCCTCTCCAATTCTCCGACCGTCTGGCTCTGTCCTACGAGCTCTGCCAGGTCCTGGACAACTTTGAGGGCCTTGTGTCCCTCACGATTGCCCGCCACCGAGTACGTCTGACAGGGCGGGCCGCCGGTGAGGACACGGGCCGAGGCGACCTCGGGGTCGAGTGGATTCACCTTCGCCACGTCCGGTTCCCTCGTGGTGAGCAGGTTCGCGGCGTGCCGCGTCGCTCGGGTCGAAGTGTCCCATTCCACGCCAATGGTGCTCAGATCGAGCATCTCGGCCGCGATGTCCAGGCCGCCGGGCCCTGCAAATAGGTCCACAATGTAGGGCTTTGCCTGGTTTGCGTCCGGATGGGGTGCTCGGGTCATGACGTGGAAGTGTAGCCGGCGTGGCATCCGCGGCACCGCCTGAGTTGTGCGGTCGGTCTCGATGTCGCAGTTCCTGCTGTGACCTGGCGCTTCACGGTTCAGGAGCGGAGCGCCGCGGCAATCGCCCGACCGAGTGCCTCGCCCACCGGCGGAGGGGATGCGTGGCCGATCTGTCGGTACCGGGCTGTCTTCTTGCCGGTGATCTCCCAGTCGTCAGGGAAGCTCTGGAGCAGCGCCGCCTGGTCCACGGTGAGCCGCACCATGCCGTCCCGGCCGAGTTCCGGTGCCCACACGAAATCGGGCCCCGGGATCTCGTTTCCCAGTGAGTGAGCGTTCACCCCCAGCCCTTCCCACTTGCGTTTCGTGCCGGCGAGCCCCAGGTCGGCCCCACCGCGATTCTTCGACCCGCCGACCAGTGTTGGGGCCACGCTGGTCGCTTGGGCAATCCATCGGTCGGCGTCCTTCCAGCCACGGGACCGCATGGAGGACGCCAGGGCCTCACCGACCGACACATGGTTCACCACGGTGGGAGACGGTGGCCTGAAGGCCGGAAACCACGTCTTCTTGATCGCCACCAGCAAGCCCTGCTTACGATCCTGCGGCACTCCAAAATCCGCGGCATTCAAGACGAACCAGCTGAACTCGTAACCGAGATGCTCCAGTTCGGCCCGGGCGAACTCGCGGAAGTCGCGGAACCGGTCCGAGTGGGCCAGGGTGGGCACGTTCTCCACGAGCAGCGCGCGCGGCCCAACCGCGTGGGCGAGGTAGACGGCAGCCTTCAGAAGCCGCTCCTCGTCGCCCGACTCGGCCCGGGAGGCCGTGGCGTTCGACTTCACCCTCGGCAGTCCTGCGGACAGCAGGTCCACGTCGTAGCTCTCCGGGTGCTCGCTCGGGTCGAAGTCCAGGAGATCCGCCTGAAGCACGTTCCAGTGCGCTCGGTTGGCCCGCAGTGTCCGGCAGGCATCGTCGTCCTCGTCGAGCAGCAGTTTGGGCTCGAAGCCGGCGCGTTCCAGTCCCAGGGCGAGCCCACCGGCCCCCGAGCACACGTCCAGAAAGGTCAGCCCACTCATTGGCTTTTCCCTCGCCCCCTTCGCCGCTCGACGGCCGCCGCGATACGGAGGGCCACGTCGCTCGGCGCTTCATGCTCCCAGAACCGCAGTACTTCCCACCCGGCCGCAACGAGCCGCTCGGTGGTCTCCGTGTCACGCGCCATGTTGCGGTGCAATTTCTGCCGCCACCACTCTGCGTTGGACTTCGGTCGCGTGGCGTGTTCGGGACAGCCGTGCCAGAAGCAGCCGTCCATGAAGACCGCGATCTTGGCCTTGGGGAAGACGACATCGATCGTGCGGCGAGGCATACCGGGTACGGGCACGTTCACTCGGTACCGCAGTCCCGCAGCGTGCAAGAGGCGCCGAACCGCTACCTCCGGCACTGTGTCGCGGGAGCCCTGCTTGCTCATCCGGGCGGAGACGGAGGGGGAGGATGGGATGAGGTGAGGCACGGAGCAATTCTGTCAGGGCAGGGGGCGGCGGTCTCAACCGTACGGAGATGATCAAAGGGCCCGTCGGGCTCGACCTCGCAAGTCTGAACCGTTGGGCCGCCCGCTTCCTTGTCAGTGTCGTGCTTCCGCGGACCGCGTCAAGGGCGCTCCGCGTCGCCTTCGGCGATCGGCCTGCGGCCGACCCTTGACCCGGTCCGCTCCAGCACGGGTGAGAAGCGAGCGCGCGGCCCGGAAAGACGGGTGGCCAGGTTGGGTGGGGTCGGGTTGGTCGAGGAGCGGGCCGGGGTTGGGGGCGCGGTCGCGTCTCGCATGCACGCCGAGTCTGCTCAGCGGCTTGCGGCAGGCGGGAGGATGCGCCTGCGGCTCTGGCGTGCCGGGTGCGATTGGCGGCTGCGCGTGTGTGCGTGCTGAGTGGATCGGTGGATCGTTCTGGAGCGGTTCACTCTTTCGAGTCTGGTGCTGACCTGGTGTTATCACTCTCCGTGAGCGATAATTGGGAGTGTCGACTCGCCTGTGGGCGCGGGGAGTTCGGTGCGCTGTCGAGGGAATGCGGGGGTGAGCGTTATGTCTGGGACAGGGCTGACGGGTGGGGGCGAGTCGTCTCGTGGTCCTGTCCGGGAGGGTCGGGCTGACGAAGCTGCGGGTGCGGGTGTTTTCGGCCCCGGTCCGTTGGACGAGTGGGCAGCAGAGCTGCGGGAACTACGGCCGAGTGCGCTGAGTGCGGCTCGGCTCGATGACCTTGATCTGGCGCAGCTTTCGGCGCGGGGGCGGATCGATGCGCTGGTGGTGCTGGAGCGACACCTGTCGTGGTTACAGGCCAAGCAGATTGAGGTTCTGGCCGCGATTGCGGAGCACACCGAGATCCCTGACGCCGCCATCGTGGATGCGGGAGGGAAGCTGGACGATGTCTTCGCCGCCTCGTGGGACACGGCCGTCGAGGAGGTGGCGTGTGCGTTGCGGCTGGCGAACCAGACCGCCGCGCACCGTCTGAGGACGGCCACGCTGTTGGCTGTCCGACATGAGGGCACGACCGGGCTGCTCGCGGGTGGAGAGATCTCCTATCTGCAGGCGCAGGCGGTTGCCGAGCAGTTGGAAGTGCTCGACGACGAGGTGGCCGGCCAGGTGGAAGCAATCATGATGGTGAAGATGCCCGGGCAAGCGGCCGGGCAGACGAGGGCTGCTCTGCGCCGGGAGATTCTCCGGGCCGATCCCGAAGGGGCGGAGGTGCGTCATCGGCAGCGGCTTCGGGAGCGGAGGGTTGAGCGCCATCCGCAGGACGACGGCATGGCCTGGTTCGGGGCTGTGTTACCCGCGCAGCAGGCCGCGCTGATGGAGCAGGCGGTGGACACCCGTGCCGACTCCTACACGGACGGAGGACGGACCTTGGAGCAGAAGCGCGCCGATGCTCTGTTCGACCTGGTGGTCAACCAGCCCGGAGCGTCTGCCCCGGCGGTCAGTGGGGCGCCCTCGGGCCGGTCTGCCGTAGTGGTGCAGGTGACCGTTCCATTCGACATTCTCTTGGGCGCGGATGATGGGCCTGCGGAGCTGAAGGGATACGGGCCGATCACCGCCGGGCAGGCTCGCGAGCTCGCGTTCGCGCCGGGCACGGTCTGGAGGCGTCTGCTGACACAGCCGGAGACCGGCCTGCTCGTCAAGACCGATCCGACGACCTATCGGCCGACGGCCGAGACGGCACGGCAGGTGATTGCTCGGGACCGGTACTGCGCCTTTCCGAGCTGCCGGATGCCCGCGCACCGCTGCGACCTCGACCACATCCGGCCGTTTGACCACCAGAATCCCCGGATGGGCGGCCAGACAGTGCCGGACAATCTGCAGCCGCTGTGCCGCCGTCACCACCGCCTCAAGACCCATCACCCAGGGTGGAAAGTGACCCGAGATCCGCACACCGGTACCAGTACCTGGACAGCTCCCACAGGTCACACATACACCAATGCTCCGCCCGTCTATCGCGAGTGAGACCACACGTCTGCGTGCGGTCCAAGCGCTCACATGCCCAAGTGGCATGGGGCGTTCGGTAAGTCGTGCCCCTCGGCCGTCGAGCGGTTGTCGGACCCCGCTGCTTTCATGGAGCCATGACCAGCAAAACCGTCGTCGTAGAGCGCCGTATCGCCGCAGATCAGGGCACAGTGTGGGCAGCACTCACCGACCTCCAGGGCATGGAACACGTCCTCACCGGCGTCTCGAAGATCGAGGTTCTCTCAGGCGACGGCTTCGGTGTAGGCACCCGCTGGCGCGAAACCCGTCGCATGTTCGGTAGGGACGCCACCGAGGAGATGTGGGTCACCGCATGCGACCCGCCCGAGCGCTATGTCGTCGAGGCCGAGTCCCACGGCACCCACTACCTCTCGGAGTGGGTGCTGCGGGCCCACGGGCCGGTCACGACGACCGTCGGTATGACGTTCACCGCCCAGGCCCCGAGCCGCGGGGCCATGGGTGTCCTCGCCAAGATTCTCGGCGGCCTCGGCGCTCGCGCGGTCAGTAAGGCCATCGCCAAGGATCTCGACGACGTTGCCGCCGCCGTCGAGGGGCGGACGGGGTGAGCCCCGGTCACTCCGCCCCTGTGGCAGTCCCCGTAGAGCCCGTCACTCCGCCCGCTGTGGCAGTCCCCCGTAGCCCGGTCACTCCGCCCCCGTGGCAGTCCCCCGTAGCCCGGTCACTCCGCCCCGTGGCAGTCCCCCGTAGCCCGGTCACTCCGCCCCGTGGCAGTCCCCCGTAGCCCGGTCACTCCGCCCCGTGACAGTCCCCCGTAGCCCGGTCACTCCGCCCCGTGGCAGTCCCCCGTAGCCCGGTCACTCCGCCCCGTGACAGTCCCCGTGGCAAGGTCACTCCGCCCCGTGACACACCCCGTAACCCCGCCCCGACCCGCACCAACAACCCGCCCCCCGCTGCGGCGGCCACTCCACGGCCCGCCCCCGCGCCGCCAGCGTCGTCGCGTACTGGGGCAGAAGCGACACCTCCCCCGGTGACGCCCCCTCCGACGCCGCGAACGCCTCGTACGACGGGACCGTGCCCGTCACGATGCCCAGGTTCGGGGTGCCGGAGGTCGCCAGTTCCCGCAGGGAGGCCTCTATGGTCGACAAATGTGCGTCGTGGGACGGATACTCGTCCGCCAGCGTCGGGTACGCCTCCAGCAACTCGCTCAGTTCGGCCGCCGGCCAGTGCAGTACCGCCACCGGGAAGGGGCGGGACAGTGCCTCCCGGTAGGCGCCGAGCTCCGCTCGCAGGCGGCTGATCTCCGCCTCCAGTTCCGCCGGGTTGTTCGAGCCCAGGGACCACACGCGCTTCGGGTCGTGGAGTTCGTCCAGGGACACCGCGGAGGCGGGGGAGGCGGGGGAGGCGTGGGTGAGGTGGATCGTGTCCGCCAGGGTGTCCCAGTCGTCGTGCGTCGCGCCGAGCATGCGGCGGACCCGGTGACGGCCGTACAGCAGCGGATGCGTTGAGTACGGGGGCTCCGGGACGTCCGTCAGGAGCAGGCGCACCCCCTCCGTGAACGTCTCCTGCGCCGCCTCCAGCTCGTCGTGCGACTCCAGCGCCTCCGCCACGATCACCCAGGGGGCCGGGTCCCGGGGTGCCGCCGCTCGGACTCCGTCGATGATCGCCCGGGCCTCCGCCTCATGGCCGTACTCCCACAGGTTCGACGCCTTCAGGGCCCGGATCAGGGAAGGGTTCTCCAAGGAGTCCGCGGACGACAGCAGGCGGTCGTAGAGCGTGCTCGCGGCGGGGCGGTCGCCGGACAGTTCCAGGTGGGCCGCCGCCCGCAGCAGCAGGGCTTCGGCGTCCTCGGGATACAGGCCGGCGGTCCGCTCCAGGCGTGCCGCTTCGGCGGTGTGGTCGACGTTCTCGGCAGGCGTGTCGGGGCGCATGGGGGACACCGTACTGCGGGCGCCCGGCGAGCGTGAGATATGCGCAGGCCAGGACGCCCGGCGGACATCAGATCGTCACCCCGTCCACGTGCAGCGTCTGCACCGCCCCCGGCGCGAACACCGCGCTCACCGACTTGCCCGACACATACCGGTCCGCGTACGACCGGTACATGTCCCCGCCTCCCGTCACCGTGTTCCAGCGCGGGACCAGGCCTCCCGAGCCGCCCGACACCGTGGTGAAGCGGGAGAGGTCGAAGGTCAGCGTCTGGGCGGCAGTCGAAGTGTTCACGGCCACCAGAACCAAGCGGCGCGCCGCCGCGTCGTACGCCGCCACCGCGTAGCTCACACCCGTGTCCAGGATCGTCATGCCGGGGCGGATATGGCGGCTGAACTGCGCCATCACGTAGTACTTCGGCTGTACGGTCGTCGGCTGGAGGGTGTTCGCGTCGTACGCGATCATGGCCCAGCCCGTCGACGGGTCCATGACCTGCCAGTAGCACCAGGCCGTCGGATGCAGCCAGCGGAAGTCGTAGCAGAGGTTGCGGGCCATGCTCAGGCCCGTGCCGTCGCTGTCGCCCGTCTCCGAGTTCCACAGCTTCTTGCCCGAGGTCGTCACTACGTCCGTGTAGAGCAGGTCCCTGCGGCCGCCCGTGCCCTGGTAGCCGTGCACGTTCACCTGCGACACCAGCGCCTTCGTCGACGAACCGAACGAAGCCCACGTGCTGCGCGCCGTGTCGTAGTTCGTCTCGTCCGATGCCGAGATGCGTACGGAGGACAGGCCTCGCTTGTCCAACTCGCTTCTCATGTACGGCAGTACGGCCGCCTGTACCGCCGGGTCAAGGTGGCAGCCCTCCTGGGTGCCCGTAGCCGTCCACCAGGTCGACGCCGGCTCGTTGAAGGGGTCCACCGTCGCGAAGTTCACGCCCCAGTTCGTCCTCGCGTGCAGGGCGACCGCCGCCAAGTGGGAGGCGTGCTGGCGGTAGTTCCAGGTCTGGAGGTTGTTGCCGCCGTCGGCGGCGCCGGACGGGTTGTGGTTGTAACACATCCACCACATCGGGGAGTTGGCGAACAGCTCCGAGACGGCCCCTCTCTGCGTCGCCTTCACCAGCATCGCCCGCTGCGCCGCGTCCGCCGTCCAGTCCCAGGCCGAGGACGCCGGGTCCTCGTTGTTCCAGTCCTGCCAGAACCCCTCGATCTGCTTGAAGGCGGGGATGTTCGGCGACTTGACCATCGTCTGGCCGTTCACGCTGTTCCAGCTGCACGCGCCCAGGTTGTAGCGGGCGATGTTCAGACCCAGGCCGGGGAGCGAGGTGCCGTTGTACGTCACCGACTTGGTGGTGAAGAAGAGGTCGGCGAAGTCGTCCCGCGTGCCGAAGACATTGCCCCACCAGGCCAGTGATGTGCCCCAGCCCTCCCATGTGCCGTACCGCGTCCCGGGGTTGACCGCGATCGTCGCGTCCGCGTGTGCGGTGCCCGTCGCCAGGGCGCTGCCCAGGACGGCTCCGCCTGTCGCCGCCAGCAGAGTTCTGCGTCGGATCATGACTTCTCCGCTTCCCGAAGCTTGCCGGAGCTTCCCGATGCCTTCCGATCATTCGGAAGGTGGCCTGTCCCGTCCATGCCATCAGGAAGCATCGGGGGCCCCGGCGGGGGTTGTCGAGGGTTGCGACAGCCCTTTCTCAAACCGCTGTACGAAGTCTCGAACGTCCCCACGGACTCTGGTCACTTCACCTCCGCCCCCCTATCGTGCGTGCATGCGGGGACCCCTCGTCGTCCAGCACAGCACCCGACGCCGCCGCGCCCTCGGCCGCCGCGCACTGTGGACCGGCGGCGAACTCCTGGTCACCGTCGGCCTCGTACTGCTGCTCCTCGTCGTCCACCAGCTCTGGTGGACCAACCGGGAGGCCAAGGCGGACGCCCGACGGGGGGTGGCGGCGCTGGAGCGGGAGTGGGAATCGGCACCGCAGAAATCAACCGAGCCATCCCCCCGGACATCCCCGGAAACGGCCCCTTCGGAAGCCGCCCAGCCCTCCGCCCCCCAGCCCTCCGCACCCCAGCTCTCCGCCCCCCAGCGACCCCCCACCCCCAACTGGTCCCGCACCTACGCCATCCTCACCATCCCCGCCCTCGACCTCCGCGTCCCCGTCGCCGAAGGCATCAGCAAGAGCGGCGTCCTCAACAAGGGCTACGTCGGCCACTACCCCGACACCCAACAGCCCGGCCGCCCCGGCAACTTCGCCCTCGCCGGCCACCGCAACACCCACGGTGAGCCCTTCCGGCGGCTCGACCGGCTCGGCGACGGTGACGAGATCGTCGTAGAGACAAAGACGGCGGTGTACACGTACGCCGTCGACCAGATCCTGGCGCAGACCTCCGCGCGCGACACCGGGGTCATACGGCCCGTGCCGCGCAGCCTCGTTCACCCCCGCCGCGGCTATCGCGATCCCGGGTACTACATCACCCTGACCACCTGCACGCCCGAATACACCTCGCGTTACCGGCTGGTGGTGTGGGGGACGCTCCGCTCCATGCGGGCGCGGTGAGGTATAACGAATGACAGCCGTATGACACATGGCAACGGGAAGGGGGGAAGCTGATGATCAAGAGCTGGACCGGTCTGCGTCCTGCCCTCGTGCTCCTCACCCTCTTCCTCGATGTCGTCCTGCTCGACTCCGGCAGCCTCTTCGCCGCCGTCGCCCTCGCCGCGACCGCCGCCGCCGGTTCCGCGCTCGCCGTCTGCTCGGTCATCGCCGCGCGCTGCGCGCCCGCCGTACCGCCCACCAGGGTCCGTACGGCCATCCGCGACCGGGACCGTCGTACGGCCTTCCTCCCGCAACGCGACCCCGATGCCAAGGGACGCACGCGCCCCCGAGCCCCCGGACTCGTCCTCGCGACGACCGCGTAGGGGCAGACACCTTTAAACACCCCGCGTGGGTCGTCATGCCGCCCATCTCCATCCCGGCACGACGAGACCCCCGGAGGGCTCACCCATGTCCGTTTTCGCCCGCCTTGTCGAGCAGCTCGCCGAGCTGCTCCAGCCGCTCTTCCACGGCTCCGCGGCCGCCGCCGCGGTCGTCCTGTTCACCATGCTCGTACGGCTGCTCGTGCATCCGCTGTCCCGGGCCTCCGCCCGCGGTCAGAAGGCCCGCGCGGCGCTCCAGCCGAAGATCGCCGAACTGCGCCGCAAGCACGGGAAGAACCCCGAGAAGCTCCAGCGGGCCGTGCTGGAGCTGCACACCGAGCACAAGGTGTCCCCGCTGGCCGGCTGTCTGCCGAGCCTGCTCCAGGCGCCCGCGTTCTTCCTGCTCTACCACCTCTTCTCCAGCGGGGAGGTCGGCGGCCGGCCCAACGAACTGCTCGGCCACGAGCTCTTCACCGCACCCCTCGGCGACCGCTGGACCGACGCGTTGAGTGCGGGAGGAGCGGCCGGGCTCGTGTACGTCGGGCTGTTCGTGCTCGTCGCCGCCGTCGCCTTCTTCAACTACCGGCAGTCCAAGGTGACCCTGGCGGACAGCGCGCCGGCTCTCGGCACTCCCGGCGCCGGCGCGATCACCAAGGTCATGCCGTTCATCTCCTTCTTCACGCTGGTCACCGTGGCCGTCGTACCGCTCGCCGCCGCGCTGTACGTCGTCACCAGCACGACCTGGAGCGCCGTGGAAAGGGCCGCCTTGTACAAGTGACCTACGGTCCAGTACGTGAACCGGGTATTGCGGACTGGTCTTGGACCTTGGAGGATCGACCAGTCCTCCGATGGCTGCACACGTCGGCGGGCGCCCCGCGATCGAGGGAGATTGTGATCATGAAGCTGCTGCGAGTCGGTACGGCGGGAGCGGAGACGCCCGCGCTGCTCGACGCCGAAGGGGTTCTGCGGGACCTGTCGGGAGTCGTGCCGGACATCGACGGAGCGCTGCTCGCCGACGACGAGGCGCTCGCGCGCATCCGTGCCGTGGCCGGTGAGCTGCCGGTTCTGGACGCCACGGGGCTGCGGATCGGTCCGCCGGTCGGGCGGATCGGGAAGGTCGTGTGCATCGGGCTGAACTACCACGACCACGCCCGCGAGACGGGGGCCGAGCCGCCCGCCGAGCCGGTCATCTTCTTCAAGGCCGCGGACACGGTCGTGGGGCCGAACGACACGGTGCTCGTCCCTCGCGGGTCGGTCAAGACCGACTGGGAGGTCGAGCTCGCCGTCGTCATCGGGCGTACGGCTCGGTATGCCGAGTCCGCTCAGGCGGCGCTCGGGCATGTCGCCGGGTACGCGGTCGCGCATGACGTGTCCGAGCGTGAGTTCCAGATCGAGCGGGGCGGGACCTGGGACAAGGGGAAGAACTGCGAGACGTTCAATCCGCTGGGGCCCTGGCTGGTGACCGCCGACGAGGTTCCCGATCCGCAGAACCTGTCGCTGAAACTGTGGGTCAACGGGGAGCTGAAGCAGGACGGGACGACCGCCGAGCAGATCTTCCCGGTGGGGGAAGTGGTGCGGTACGTCAGTCAGTTCATGACGCTGTATCCCGGCGATGTCATCAACACGGGTACGCCGGCGGGGGTGGCTCTGGGGCAGCCCGAGCCGAAGCCGTTCCTGCGGGCCGGGGATGTCGTGGAGCTGGAGATCGAGGGGCTCGGGCGGCAGCGGCAGGAGCTGAAGGGCGCCTGAGCGGCGGGGGCTGCGCGAGCGTCGGCGACTGCGGGTCGTCTGTGGCTGGTCGCGCAGTTCCCCGCGCCCCTCGGGCCGGTCTACTCGGCCTTGTTCAAGAACTCCTCCAGCGCCTCCACCACGAAGCGGTGGTCCTCCAGTTGGGGCAGTCCGGAGACCGTCACCGCGCCGATGACGCCGACCCCCTCCACCGTGAGGGGGAAGGAGCCGCCATGGGCCGCGTACACATCCGGGTCCAGGCGGGAGGAGTCCTCGAAGGTCGTGCCCTTGGCCCGGGAGCGGGCGCCCACCAGGTAGGACGAGGAGTGGTAGCGCTCCACCACCCGGCGCTTGCGGGCGATCCACGCGTCGTTGTCCGGCGTCGAGCCGGGAAGCGCGGCGTGGAAGAGCTGCTGGCCCGCGCGGTGGATGTCGACGGCGACCGGAGCCTGGCGTTCGCGGGCCAGTTCCACCAGGAGCGCGCCCAGGCGCCAGGCGTCGTCGAGGGTGAACTCCTTGAAGACCAGGCGGCGTTCCTGGGCCTGGAGTTCCTCGATGGTCGGGGTGATCTCCGGGGTGAACTTCGGGGTGATTCCGTTGCTGTGCGTCACAGCGCCACCGCCACTCCGTCGCGGGCCGAACGGCGGGCCGCCTCCAGTACGTCGAGGGCGGCGGCCGCCTCCAGAGCGGTCACCGGGTTGGTGCCGCCGTCGGTAAGGGCCCTGGCCACGGCCGCATAGTACGCGGGGTAGTCGCCCGGAAGGGTCGGTTCGGGGCGGCCCCCGCCGGTCAGCGGGGACTCCCCGGAGCCGACGCGGCCCCACAACGACTCGGGCTCGGTGCCCCAGCCGGCGCCCGGGAGCTCGCCCTCGCGCAGGGCCGCCTCCTGGGGGTCGAGGCCGTACTTGACGTAACCCGCCTTGGAGCCGAGCACCCGGAAGCGGGGGCCGAGCTGGGCGGTGGTGGCGGAGACGTAGAGGTGGGAGCGGACGCCGTTCGTGTGCGTGATCGCGATGAACGTGTCGTCGTCCGTCTCGGCGCCCGGGCGGCGGATGTCCGACTCGGCGTAGACCGAGGCGGCGGGGCCGAAGAGCGTCAGGGCCTGGTCGACGACATGGCTGCCGAGGTCGTAGAGGAGACCTCCGATCTCTGCCGGGTCGCCGGACTCGCGCCAGCCGCCCTTGAGTTGGGGGCGCCAGCGCTCGAAGCGGGACTCGAAGCGGTGGACGTCGCCCAGCTCGCCGTCGGCGATCAGCTTGCGCAGGGTGAGGAAGTCGTTGTCCCAGCGGCGGTTCTGGAAGACGGACAGGAGCAGTCCGCGCTCCTCGGCCAGCGCCGCGAGCTCCCGGGCCTCGGCCGCCGTGCCCGCGACCGGCTTGTCCACGACGACCGGGAGGCCGGCCTTGAGGGCGGCGGTGGCGAGCGGGACATGCGTCTTGTTCGGGGACGCGATGACGATCAGGTCGAGTTCGTCGGCGCGGGCGAACAGCTCGTCGGGGGTCGCGGCGATACGGACGTCCGGGTACCCGGCGCGGGCCTGCTCCTGCCGCTCCGGGTTGGCGGTGACGACCGTGTCCAGGGTGAGGCCCTCGGTGGCGGCGATCAGCGGGGCGTGGAAGACGGAGCCGGCGAGGCCGTAGCCGATCAGGCCGGTGCGGAGGGATGTGCCAGTCATGACCCCTACTTTCACAACGCTGTTGCCAAAGTGCAAGCGGTGGGGAGAATGGGGGGCGTGAGCAGTGCAAAGGGAATCAGTGGGGCGGCCTCGGGCGTGAATCTGCCGGTGCTGCGCAGCCACAACACCGCGCTCGTGCTGGACCTGCTGCGAACCGCCGGGCCCGAGGGGATCAGCCGCCTGGAAGTGGCCGACCGGATCGGGCTGACCCCGCAGGCCGTCAGCAAGATCATCGCGCGGCTGCGGGCGGAGGGGCTGGCCGCGGAGGCGGGACGGCGGGCGTCCACGGGCGGCAAGCCGCGGACCGTACTGCGGCTGGTGCCCGAGGCCGGGCATGCGGTGGGCGTCCATCTGGACCGGGACGCGCTGCGGGCCGTGCTGGTGGATCTGACGGGGACGGTGGTGGCGGAGCGGAGCGCCTCGCTGGACCTCGGGGCCGGGAAGGCGGCGGTCGTCGAGGGTGTGGTGCGGGAGGTTTCGGCGCTCGTGGAGGGGCGCGGGGCCCTGCTGGGCGTCGGCATCGGTCTGCCCGGGCCGCTGGACCATGCGAAGGGGGTCCTGCACCGGGTCACCGGCTTTCCCGAGTGGGACGGCTTCCCGCTGCGGGAGGAGCTGGAGCGGGGTCTTGGGGTGGCGGTCGTGGTGGACAAGGACACCAACGCCGCCGCCCTGGGCCTGGCGGTCGGCGGTGCGGGCGAGTCCTTCGCGTATCTGCACTTCGGGGCGGGTCTTGGCGGCGGTCTGGTGCTCGGGGGAGTCGTGCACCGGGGTGCCCGCACCGGCGCGGGGGAGTTCGGCCACCAGGTCGTCCAACTCGACGGCCCGGTCTGCGAGTGCGGCAACCGGGGCTGCGTGGAGGCGCTGTGCCTGGCCGCGGTGGCACGCGGCGACTTCGAGGAGGCGGCCCGGGTGCTCGGCACGGGCGCCGCGAACCTGGTCGCGCTGCTGGACATCGACGTCGTACTGCTGGGCGGCCGCACGGTCGCGGCCCGTCCGGAGTGTTTCGTACGAGGGACCGCGGCCGTCCTTGAGGAACGCGGCTGGAGAGTCGGCGAGGAGCCGGTCCCGGTGCGCGTCGCTCCGGGTGGCGGGCGGGAGGTCGCGGAGGGGGCGGCACAACTGCTGCTGGCGCCGTTGTTCGGACGGGGGGAGGGGTGAGGGCCTCCCGGGTCTGCTCGACGGGCCCCTGGGGTGGGCGGATGTCCGTACCCCCGGTGATGGCCTCACCAGCCCGTGCTCACCGCACGGCGCTGGACCGGCGGGGCCGATCGGGCGGAAACGCCGCCGCCCTTGGAGTGGCACACCGGTGTCGGCCGGTTCGTCCGGCATGGTCATGTGTTCATGCGACTGTTCCTGTCTGGGTCCCTGTTACTCCCCCTCGCCCTGCTCTCCGTGCCGGGGAGCGCGCACGCCGTCGGGCCGGGGAGCGCCTGTGCCGCCTCCGATGGGCGTTCCTTTCCGCTCAGCACCCGGATCCATGGCGGGCCCAGCTCCTACGAGGCCGGTGGCGGGTATGGGACGTGGTATCTGGAGCTCCGTAACAAGACCGATCTGACCTGCGAGAACGTCCATCCCGTCGTCGTACTCGTCGACGACCGGCGAATGCTGAGGTCCGCCCAGCCCCGGATGGAGTTCTACGTGGGCGGCCAGACCCGGCCCGTCCGGTTCGAGACCACCGACCAGGACGAACTCGTCGGGGCCTTCGACGGGTTCCCCGGGTTCACCGTCGGCCCCCGCAAGACCGTCACCGTGAAGGTGCGGCTCGCCGTCACCTCCGATGCCGTGCCGAACCGCGTCACCGCCAACGCCGCCGTCGTCCAGCGCAACGACGGCGACGGGGACTGGGTCGGACAGTCCAACGACTACCGCTTCGGCATCGACTCCGACTCCGTATCCGACTCCGCATCCGACTCCGCATCCGACTCCGCATCCGACTCCGCATCCGACTCCGCATCCGACCCGGGCACGAGCACCGCGGACCCCGAGAGAACCCCCGCCCCCCGCCTCCCCTTCGCCGAGGAACTCGCCAGCACCGGCACCCCCACCGCCGCCCTCGCCACCACCCTCGCCGCGCTGCTCACCGCGGGCGGTGTGCTGCTGCTGCGGAGGCGCCGCTGACACCGACGAATGCGCCCGCCCCCGGCACGGCCCGCCCCCGCCCTCGCCGCGCTGCTCACCGGGGTGGTGTGCTGCGGCTGCTGCGGAGGCGCTGCCGACACCGGCGAATGCGCCCGCCCCCGGCACGGCCCGCCCCCGCCCTCGCCGCGCTGCTCACCGGGGTGGTGTGCTGCGGCTGCTG
>NZ_JAVRBF010000919.1:0-267 GCF_032436805.1 Streptomyces sp. P17
TGGCGAGGGCAGCCATGCCCTCGCCAGCTCACATCGTCACCTCATCTCAAAACGCGCCTGGGCGTTTCAAAAGTGCGTACATCGCGAGACCGTAAGGCCCTCCACACTGAAGCGGAGGGCCAGCCTCAATCAGGCATCAGCGCGCCCGAATGAAGTTGCGGATGTCGTTCGTCAGCTTCAGGCGATCTTCGTCACGAACGTACATCATGTGGCCCGAATGATAGTAGTGCCACTCGATCCGGCCGTCCGTGGGGAAGCCCGGACGGT
>NZ_JAVRBF010000920.1:0-267 GCF_032436805.1 Streptomyces sp. P17
GCCAACTATGCCTTTCGCATGACCGAGGCAGTGGTCGAACCGGACGGTCCTGGCCCGCAGATTTGCGCGGTCATGTCGGGACCGCTGGATGAAAGCATCGACTATATGCCCTTCGTGCAGCTTCCTGATCGGGCGATGACGGTCGAGGCATCGGGCGAGCGGCTTTGCGTCGGCGGGCTGAGCCATGGACAGGACATCACTGTGACCCTGCGGGCCGGGTTGCCGGGAAAGGATGGCGAAACGCTGGCCCGCAATGCCGAGCTTAAG
>NZ_JAVRBF010000216.1:0-786 GCF_032436805.1 Streptomyces sp. P17
CGTGGCAATAAATACGTTAAAACCACTAAGCCATACCAAGCGCTCAGAACCCGTCACAACCCCTCTGTACAATCCACACATCCACCTAAGCGCAACACTGATCGCCATGATTTGAACAGCAATCACTGCAGTTTTCATATCAAGCGATTCAATATTAAGCCACTGCCCTGCAACAAGATCCGCCAATAAGAACAAGCTGCTGCCACCGACCACTGCAACTGCTAAGAAAATCAGGCTAAGGGCACGGAAGAGCTGTCGATATGCCAAGGCAGACATACTGCCGCCATGGTAGCGTGCGGTTTCACGGCCTATAGTCGGTGTTAACCCCATATCCAGCAAACCAAACCAGGCTTGCAGCATGGTAAAAAAGCCAACCAAGCCATAGGCTTCTGCACCCATATATTTTATATAGAGCGGCAGGATCAATATACCTACGCCCGTCACATAGAGTTGACTGGCGTAGTTGGCTAGGATGTTTTTCTTAAGGGTCAATTTCTATCCTGAGAAAATCAGTTTAATTTAATTTTCATAATAGTTTTTTCTTCATTTTCTTCTACCTTGAGAAATCCAAGATTACTATAGACTCTGATAGCAGAAAGGTTATTATTTTTAACCTCAAGGGTGCATGTTTTAAAATTTCGCGATTTGCATATATCCAAGACGCAGCTCAACAATATATTTGATATGCCTCGCCCTCTAAAAAAAGGTGAAACTAAAACCAGTGTGATAAATGCATCTTCTTTCGAAGGATTATTGCAGTAAAATGCTACAAAACCTGCACATTCG
>NZ_JAVRBF010000921.1:0-266 GCF_032436805.1 Streptomyces sp. P17
TGATCTTGATAAGAGACCAAAAAACTCAATTGTTGATTTCTATTCATCGATCGAACTTTTTTTGAAAGCAAGATTAATGAATGAACATTGGACACTAATTCTTAGTCGTCCTGAATTGGCAAATCTTGATAGTTTTCAAGTAGGAGATTTTCATTCTGTATTCCTTGATGATGCAGTTAAAAGAATGAAAAACATCCTTCGTGATCCTCTTCCTGCTAAAGCCGTCGATGTGTTTAAAGCTTTAGGAGAGCATCGAAATCAAATCG
>NZ_JAVRBF010000922.1:0-266 GCF_032436805.1 Streptomyces sp. P17
CAGAAATTGGTGGCGAGAATCGTGAAGAAGCTACTGCAGAGCAGATTCCACAAGTCTTAAAAGATGCTGTTACTTCCATTGAAGACCAACGTTTTTACACACACATTGGAATTGACCCAATTCGGATTGTTGGTTCTTTCATCAGTAACTTAAGGGCCGGTGGTATCACGCAAGGTGGTTCTACTATTACTCAGCAATTGATTAAGTTATCTGTCTTCTCAACGAAAGAAGAAGACCAAACCTATAAACGTAAAGCACAAGAAGCT
>NZ_JAVRBF010000923.1:0-266 GCF_032436805.1 Streptomyces sp. P17
GTCGTAGAGAAGCTCGAAAGCGCCCAGCCTTTCGGGCCCGACGAAACTCTTGGGCCGCAGGACGCTGACGCACATTCCTCTCAGCCTTGATTCGTTGCAGAGGGCTTCCGCGCCGATCTTGGATTTGCCGTAGGGGCCGACACCCTGAAGGCGGTCGGTCTCCAGCAGCGGATGGTGATCGGGAATGCCGTAGACGGCCGTCGAGGAGATGAAGATGAAACGGCTGACCTCCTGCGACTTCGCTTCCTGGAGAAGGATACGGGTGC
>NZ_JAVRBF010000924.1:0-266 GCF_032436805.1 Streptomyces sp. P17
TCGCCACGTGCTCGCGGCCGCGATTGCGGGCCATGCGGATGCCATCGTAACGTTCAATCTGCGGGACTTTCCAGAGGCCGTGGTGCAACGCCACGGCATCGAAGTGCAGCATCCGGACGATTTTGTGCTGAACCAACTGGAGTTGCAGCCGCTGCAAGCGCTCCAGGCGATCAAGGCGATGCGCGCACGCTGGAAGAATCCGCCGCGCTGTGCAGAGGAGTTGATCGAGGCGCTTGAAAAAAGAGCCCTGCCGTTGTCGGCCGCCC
>NZ_JAVRBF010000925.1:0-266 GCF_032436805.1 Streptomyces sp. P17
GAAAGCTTGATTCTGAAATGCAGTTCATCTTTGATGAGCTTTCACTTTATATGATCGAGAAAGAAGCAAAAAAAGATTCATTATAAATACCTACGGTTGTTATATGTTTGGAAGAGTTATTATTGCCTCTAATTTCTGCTTGGCACTTGCTCCTTCACTGTATATATCGAAAGTGATAGTTCCGGTTTCGTGCCCAACAATAGAAGCAATAACAAGAGGCTTGATGTCGTTGTGTTGCAATGCTGTTATAACTGTCTTGCGAATGC
>NZ_JAVRBF010000926.1:0-266 GCF_032436805.1 Streptomyces sp. P17
GTATGCTAGTATTTGTGCACGGATGGGGTAAGAAGGCCAATGGCCGCTACGAGTGCAGAGAGGTGGATTTGTCGTGAATAACGTAGATGAAACGTTGCGGCAGCGAGGATCACGCTATGGCAGCTATTCGGATGTTTCGGCGATGACGGTTGAACTTTTCGGCCCAGTTTGGCGAAAAATGCAAGGGCGCGAAGAGTTCAAGCCTTACCATGTAGAAGCGCTTCACATGATATGCAACAAGATGGCGCGGGCAGTGTGCGGTGATC
>NZ_JAVRBF010000927.1:0-266 GCF_032436805.1 Streptomyces sp. P17
CTCCTCGCGCCAGATAACGCACTTTGACTTGATTTGCTAATGACTCAACCATCTTTTGGGGGAGCTTATCAAACGGGTCAATTATGACTAAAAAATTATAAATATTAGGCGTTAGTGATGAACCCATATGAACCTCTAAATATCAAAACGACGTTTCATTAAGTTGCACATCGACAAATAAAGCAGCCTTAGGCTGCTTTATTTGTCCCCTTAAGCGGGGTAATTGTTATAACCAAGCTGCGCGGAAATATTACGCCCTGCCGTTT
>NZ_JAVRBF010000928.1:0-266 GCF_032436805.1 Streptomyces sp. P17
GCGGCGGCGGGGGCCATGGTGACGAGGACGGCAGCACCCGCGAGCGCGCTGAAGGCGCGGCGGGTGAGAAGCGATCTTACAATGCTCATCGGTTTCTCCTCTCAGGTGCTTCCTGTCCTCCGTGTGGATCGCGTTGCAGGAAGCAAACAACTCGATCTTTTATCGATAAAAAACATTATTGGGGCAAGCTACACCCGCTTTTCCTGCTTGGCAAGCGAGCGATTGCGTTCGTGGCATCCGCATTTCCAGGCATTCCAGTCCATCGC
>NZ_JAVRBF010000929.1:0-266 GCF_032436805.1 Streptomyces sp. P17
TCACCAGTTGCCGCGTCCGCGAAAGCTTCAACCGCCTGATCCAGGCTCTTACCCATAGCCGATCCGGTATCACCGAGAATGCGCAACGCATCATCAGCGATAGGGTCAATGCCGTAAGCCTTCAACTTCACAAATGACTCAGTTACCTGAGCGAGGTCATAAGGCGTCTTTTTAGCAAAACCGGCAATCCAGTCCAAAGAGGCTTTCGCCTTCTCCTGGCTACCTTCGATAGTTTCCAGAGTGGCCTGATAGCTTTCAAATTGTGC
>NZ_JAVRBF010000930.1:0-266 GCF_032436805.1 Streptomyces sp. P17
TCCAGCTCGAAATTGGCTACATCTTCGAGCGATTCGAAAGTGTTCCCATCATCACCTTCCGCCTCGGCCAGAAGCTGAGACCGAATGTAGGTCTCGACGTCTGACTCCGGACCGAACATGAAGACATTGCCGGAATAACGCGGATTGCGCTCAATCAAAGTGATCGTACCGGCCAGGCCGTTCGTGACTCGATCCTGCTTCGACGGTGCCTCGTTCTTCGTTGCCATGACTCGATTGTGCACCGAGAACTTCCGACGAACACGACC
>NZ_JAVRBF010000931.1:0-266 GCF_032436805.1 Streptomyces sp. P17
TTGGCGGTGATGAAACCTGTGCCGAACGCCACGGCGACGCCCGCGACAACCGCCGCGACCGTCGTCCGATCAAAGCCCGCCATGACGTGATCTCCCGCCGATCCTGTCCCTATCGGCGAGACAATTGAGCACACGGCGCGGGGGCGTCGTCAATCGGCTGAAGGGGCGCAATCCCCTTGTGACATAAAGAATTTCCGCGTGTTGCGCTCTGCCTCCCCGCCGCTCACGCCGACGGAGGCGGGGCCCCGGATTTCAATCGCCTCATC
>NZ_JAVRBF010000932.1:0-266 GCF_032436805.1 Streptomyces sp. P17
GCCATTTCAGGCCTGCTATCAAAACCTGGCGATCAATCTTGCCGTAACCTGCTTCGGCCGCGGTCGCATGGTCTATACACGACCCTGCGATTCCGCTACGGAAGGTTGTTGAATCAACGTCATGCTACCGAGCGCCCGCCAACTCACCGTGCTGGTTCTGGTCGCGATGGAGGCGTGCGGCCTGGCCGGTTGCGGAACCATCAACGAGCGGCTTGCGGCCGGCGTCAGCGACGCCATTCCCGTCTGGGCCGGCGGCATGCCTGCCG
>NZ_JAVRBF010000933.1:0-266 GCF_032436805.1 Streptomyces sp. P17
GGTGTGCAGGCCAGTATTCAGGTAAAACCTTCTTATGGCCTAAGTGATGAGCAGGTTGCTGCTATGATAAGTGGCTCTATGCAATATGCCCGACAGGATATGCAGCTACGTTTGTTGCGCGAGCAGCAGGTTGAAGCAGATCGTGTGTTAGAGGCTGTTACAGCAGCCTTGCTTGCAGACGCCGCCTTATTAGATGAAGCAGAATTGGCTACAATCCAGCAATCTTTAAGCCAGCTCAACACGGTAAAGCAACAAGACGATACTGC
>NZ_JAVRBF010000934.1:0-266 GCF_032436805.1 Streptomyces sp. P17
GAAAGACCGAATCTTGCGCTCGGGCTTTCGACGGCCATCTTCGCCACTTCGCGCGATCCAGCGCCCACCGCCAAAGCGCCGTAGGCCTTTCCAAAGGCGATCTCGAAGCGAAGCATCGAGGACCGATCTTGTCGTTCGAACGCGATCAGGTGACCGCCCGCGTCGAGCACGGCGACACTCAATGGCCGTGTCAGGCCAAGTTCGCCCGCTCTCGAGAAAGTTGCAGCAATGATCGATTTTGCGTCGGCAAGCTTCAAGTAAGGCAT
>NZ_JAVRBF010000074.1:0-36274 GCF_032436805.1 Streptomyces sp. P17
GCTCTCGATGTCCGTGGACATCTTCTTCTTGAAGTCCTTGGCGCCGAGGTAGGGGGCGTACCAGCAGGGCGGGGGCGCCCAGTTGACGTCGGCGGACGTCACGTTGCCGGTGCCGCCGTTCTTGGCGACGGATCCGGAGTACTGGATGCGGGCGGCGGCGTAGATGCCGTTGCCGTCGCCGCCGCCCGACTGCTCTGTGGTGGCTCCATTGCCGTTGCTCGACGGTTCTGCCGAGTAGGCGGGTTCCGTGAGGGCGGTCACGCCGAAGGTCAGTGTCAGGGCAGCGATGCCGGCGCTGAGTGCCGTATGCCGTGGCCCGTTCATCGGCACTGCTCCGCCTTCGTCTCGACGAACACCTTGGATGCTTGCCACAGTTCGTCACCCGTCGGGACCTTGACCATGATGATCTTGAAGTGGTCGTAGTCCGCGATGCTGGGATCGCTCTTCAGGACCTTCCCGGTCTTGATCTCTTTGCCATAGAACTTGCTGGAGTCCACACAGAACGCCACCTCAACTGAGGTGCCGTTCGCGGCGGATCGGGTTGTGGCCTGGTAATGACGCCGAGTGCCCGTGGCCGTCCAACCGCCTTCGACCCTGTCGTCGATCTGCGTCTTCGCATAGCTCAGGCCCCCGCCCGTGGAGTAGGCAGTCACGGCCGCGACCTTGGACGTGCGCTTGTCGACGCCGTGGTAAATGGCGCGGACATAGTTCGCGGCGTCATCCATAGCCGCCGCCTCGTTCGTGTCCTTCGGCTTCTCCCAGTCGAAGACCAGGTTCATGTCCTTGGGCAGGGATACGTCCACGCCGTCCGGCTTGTCCTCCGCTGGTGCGCCAGAGGCCGCCGCCGATTCCTTCGGCGTCGCCGATGCCTGTTCGGCTCCGGCGATCTTGTCGTTGTCGCTGGACTTGTCGTCCTCGCTGCCACACGCTGTCAGCAGCAGAGCCGCTGTCGCGGCGAGCGCGGCAGCAACGGGCAAAGAGCGGCGCTTCACAGTGGACTCCCCGTGAGATACAGATGCAGTTGAGAGCACTGACGGTATCTGTGGGGCTGGTGGGTTCGCCAGGCTGAACCTCCCCCGGCACATGGTCATTTGGGGAACTACCGGTGCAAATCGTGCGGCGGCTGTGTCCTGATCGTATCCGCTGGGGAGGGACGTCCGTCTCGGAGATCCGAGGGGCGTTTCTGGTCGAGTCCGACCCGCCCGCTTCGCGGAAGCTATCGGCCGGTGGGTCGCCGGCATCCGCGGCGGTTGCCTACGCTGCCGCCCATGGTCTACGTCTCTCCTCGCGTCCTCCAAGGAAGCCGCCGTCACCGTTTGGCGGTCGGCGTCATGTTGTTCCTTATCTGGCTCCTCCTCGGGGTGGTCATGACCTCTATGGCCGTCGGCCTGCGGGGCGTTGACGTCCTGGGGAAGGTCGGGCTCGCGGCGGGAGCCGTCAGTTCGTATCTGCTCGTGTGGTGGTCAGGCCGCTACTGGTACGCCGCCTTTTGCGACGGTCGGCGGGGCGAGGCCGTCGAGGAGCCCGATCCTTGGCCCTGGTGTCTGCCGGGGGTTCTCATCGGGGTGACGCTCGCTGTCGCTGGGGTGCGTGCCCTCAACCAGGGTGACGGCAGTGGGTGGTTCAGCCTCGGGTTCGCCGGACTGCTCGGCCTGCCGTCCCTGTTGGGGCTCGTCGTCGGCGTAGGAATGCGGCGCGTCGCACAGGTGCCCGTGGCGCCGCCGGCCGAGCCGCCTCGGCCTCGTCGGGACTGGGGCCCTATCGGGAGGTGACGGGGTCTCCCCGGTCCCACCGCCCCAAGAAGCGCGCATGACGTATACGCGACGTATACTCAAGGCATGGCTGACGTGATGATCCGTGTCCCCGCCGAAGTCCGTGACCAGCTCGCCGCCGTGGCCGAGGCGCGTGGGACCAGCCTGCGGGCCCTGATGCAGGAGATAGCGGCTCAGACGCTCACTCCTGAGCAGATCAAGGCGCGGGCCGAGCGCACCCGCGTGCTGCTGGCCGAGCGGTTCGGGCACTACGTCACGGACGAGGAGTCCGCCGAGATGCGTCGCAGGATGCGTGACGCCACGGCTGCTCATCGGGCTGCTCTCGCGGAGGGGGAGCGACCCCGTTGAGCCAGATCGAACACTTCGTCCTCGATGCGCCGACGCTCCTCGTGATGGGCGGCAACAAGCAGGTCTCCGGCCTCATCCACGCCGCGGCGGACAGCGACGATGTCCGTCTGTGGGTGCCTGTGCTGTGTCTGCTGGAGGCCGAGCGCGACCGTGCGGGAATCGTGGAGCACGTCGGGGTGCTGGTCGACGTGCTCCGCGTGGTCGATGACGACTATGCGATGGCCGTGACCATCGCCGAACTGTGCCGTGGCGGTATCGCCTTCGGCATCGCAGCCGCCGTGCACGCCGCGCGGCCGAACCCGAGGGTGCCCGAAGGGGCGTTGGTGGCCACGGTCGTGCCCGAGGAGTATCGCGGGCTCGGGGTCGGGGTGATGGACCTCAACCGCTGACCTCCGGCTCAGGCGCGACTGCGCCTGAAGTCCCCGCGGGCCACCCTCCCCGCCAAGCTGTCCCCGCCCCGAAGCAGCGAACCGTACCCCGTAGCCGCCCAAAAGCTCCCCGGCACCTCGAAGTACGGGACCGCGTCGCCGTCCACGAGGACCTCGGGGGAGCGGCGGGTCCGCGTGGCCGCCCCACACGGGGTGCAGGCGGCCACCCGCACGCGTTCTCGGCGCCCCAGCGGGCGCCACGTCACAAGGCGCGTTCCTCGGCCGTGCAGGGGGTTGAAGAAACACAGGGGAAGGGGGTCGGGGGCGTTCGCCAGGGCGTTCCGGCCCTCCGTCACCAGGGCCAGGACGCCCGCCAGGTCCGGCAGACCCCGGGCCGCGTCCAGGACCGTGCCTGCCGCGGCGTACGCGTCCAGGGCGCGTCGCAGGCCCGGCGCCGCCGAGTCCGTCGTACGCGCCGACTCGCCCAGCGCGACGACCTCCGCCTCCGCCCGGCGGCGCAGCGCGTCCTCGTCCGCGGCGCGGGCGGCCGCGAACAGGGCGGATACAGGGGTCCTACGGCGATGGCGTACGAGGAGCAGCAGGGCACTCAGCGCCACTGCCGCCACTGCCGCCACCGCCAGCCGAGTCGGCCATGAGCTGTCGGCTTCCGTCCGCTCCGGCTCGGGGCTCGCCTCCAGGTCGCCCATCGCCTCCTCGTACACCTTCGTCCCGTCCCCCCGCGCCACCAGCTCCACCGCCTTCGACGTCAGCTCAGCCAGTCCCGCCTCCCGCATCTCGTCCAGGAGGCCGGCCGCGGCCACCGCGTCGGCGGTCTGGTGGGTGTCCGCGGGCCACTCGTAGCCGTTGAGGGAGTCCGTGAAGGTGCCGTCCGTCGTGATGAGGATCAGTTCGCGCTGGGGGAGACGGTCGCGGACCACCTCCGCCAGGACGTCGGGCTCTCCGCCGAAGTCGTCGCCCTTGGTGAGGGGCGTGAGCACCACCTTGATGGGCAGGCCGGTTCGGTCGATCTCCTTCGCCAACTCCCGTTGCCGGGACGGCGGTACGGCTGTGGCGTACGACGCGTCCACGTAGACCGAGGAGGCGCGCAACGCGTTCGCGATGCGTTCGCCGGCGCTCGGGCCGTCGGAGGCCCCGGCGGTCGTGGCCGGGAGCAGCGTCAGCAGCGGCACCGCAAAGGCCGTGACTGCCGCCCGGCTACGGGACACCGACCGTCTCCTTCACCTTCTCGACCAGCCGGCCGATGCCGTCCGGTACGACACTCAGCAGCTCGCCGGCCTCCTCGTAAGGCACGCGCGGGCCGGACGGGCCGGGGAGGGTCAGCATCAGCGTGTGGAGGGTTGCCGGCGCCGCGATCGCCGTGTCCCGGCACCGCCCGCAGACGTGCAGCAGGCGCCGCTGCCTGCCCTCCGCGGAGACCCGCACGTGATGGCGGTTGACCGCCGGTCCGTGCAGTGGGTTGACCGCGCAGCAGCGGTTGTACGACGTGCGCGCGAGCGCGGCGCGGCCCGCACGGGCGAGCACGATGACCGCGACCAGGGTGGCGGCATCCGTCGCGGGGTCCTGGACACGGCGGGTGTCGCCGTCGATGAGCAGCATCGCCGCGTCGAATCGGTCCCCGGGCCGGCTGTCGTTCGGATCGGCGGCCCGCCCGGACGCGAAGTCGCCTGTCAGCGCCCGGAGTTCGACTCGCGCCATAGCGCGCAGATACGCCATCGAAGGCTCCGTCGGCGACACCTCCGGCAGCGTCTTCGTCGCGGGCGGCTCCGGCCTGCGGCGTCGCAGCACCCTGCCGATGACTGCCACCACGCCCGCCAGCAGCCCGTACAGCAGCCCCGCGGCGAGGACGCCCATGAACAGCCCCGGCGAGAGGTCGGTGCCGAACAGGGGCGGCAGTTCGTCCTCGGTGACGGGGTTCGAGACCGGGTACGGGTCTCCGGCGTTCTCCGGTTCGTCGGTGCGCGGGGCCTTGTCGAGGAAGGTCATCAGGGCGTCGAGACGCTCACCGAGGAGGTGATCGTCGGCCTCGTCCGCCTTGTCGTCGCCGTAGCCGATGGACTCCGGCAGGCTGAGCATGAGGTTCAGACTGTCCAGTCGTAGACCGTGGTTGAAGACCTCGATATAGCCGCCGAGCGGGTCGGCGACGACGTACACCCCGTCCTCGCCCAGCTTGTCGTGGACCGCGGCCGCGAACGCCTCCTCGTCCCCCTCGGACTCGTCCTCCAGCAGCTGCGGTACGACGGCGACGAACACCGGACCGCCGCCCTCGGACTTCTCGAACTTCTCGATACGGCTGTGCAGACGGGCCAGTTGGGCGGCGTCCAGGATCCGGGGGCTCTCCGGGTCCGCGTACACCGGGTCCTCGGCCAGGCCCTGCGCGACCCGGTCGACGCGGGCGTTGAGATCGATCGCCCTGGGGCGGGGGGACGCGCTCGACGTGGTCTGGTCGAAGGTGACGCTCGCGGCCACGGGGACGGCGACGGCGGCGGCCAGGGCCAGGGCGGGCCCGGTCCAGCGCGGGGCCCGGCGGGGGGCTTTCCGGCCGGTGAGATTCTTCCGCCACCGGCCGACAGCGGGGAACAGCAGGAGGATCAGCACCGGTACGCCCGTGAGGAGCATCCCCGTGACGAACGACTGGTTCTCCCGGTCCGACGGCCCGATGTACATCTCCTCGGGCTCGCTGTCCGCGTACTTCTCCCGCGCCGCCTCCGCCCGAGCCGCCGCCTTCTCGCCGCCCTCGGCGATGACCTCGGCGAACAGCTCGAACTTGCGCAACGGCCCCGCGTCGTAGGGGAGTTCGTACAGGCAGACCGTGAGGGCGTCGTCGGCCGGGGCGGTGACCCCGAAAGCCATGGCGTACGAGACCGAGGACTCGTCGATGACGACGTACAGCCCGTCCCGGCCCAGCCGGTCGTGCACCGCGCCGAGCAGGCCCTCTCCGTTCGCCGCCATGCTCGGCAGGACGAGGACGTACGTGGGAACCCCCGTACCCTTCGCCACCCTGGCGAAGTCGCGGGCCATGGACTTCGGTACCTCGCGCGGAAGTTGGTCGGTCACATAGACCGGGTTCTCGCGGAGCCGGTCGGCGAGGTAGGCCGCCTGCGTGTCGGTGGCCGCACGGGCCGGGGTAGCTGCGGCAAATGCGGCGAACAGGACTGTACAGAGTGCCAGAACCGCTCGTACGTACCCTCTGCCCGTCGTTCTCACTGTCGCCTCCCCCGTACGCGGCCCGCAGTCACTCGCGGCACTCTACTGAGGCCTTCGCTGCTGCGAAACCGCGCCCTGACGGGGAGGAACGACGATCAGGCTTCGGAGTCCGTGAACAGCTCGTCGACGGTGTCCACCGTCACGGCCCGGGTGAGCCAGGTGCGGAGTGCGTCCAGGTCGGTGCAGGAGGTGATCCGCCGGCGCGCCGCCTCCGTGACCTCGATGCCGCGCGTGCCGAGGATCAGGAGGACGTCCTCGGCGCGGCCCTCGGCGCGGCCCTCGGCGCGGCCCTCGGCCCGCAAGCGCTGGGAGGTCTCGGAGCGGAAGAAGGAGAGGTCCACGGACATCAGTTGCCTCCAGGTCTCGGCGGCCATGGCTTTGCCGAGGCCGAGTTCGGTGAGCTCGGCGAAGATCCTTGCGGTCTCCTCGTCGATGGTCTTCAGGGCGACAGCCAGGGCCTTCAGTATGGCAGGGGCGTTCGGATCCTTGCCATGCGTGATGGCGCTCAGGGTCGCGAGGGGGATGTCACGGGCCGCGGCGGACGGATCCGTGATGACGGGGACGTTGTGGGGGCCGAGGACGAGCGCGCGCAGGGTGAGCGTGGGCCACTGCGGGGGCCCGATCTTGAACGGCTTCGAGGCCCACGCGGCGGTGCGCCTGTCCTGGCACGTCACGAGAAGGATCGGAGGGATGCCGTACTTCTCGCGAAGGTGCGCGACGTAGTAGGCCCAGCTGGTGGGCTTCCGCGGGTCCTGCTCGCCCTGTGCCTCGACGATCAGGAGGTGGCTCTCGCCCGACTCGGTGTCGATCCTCAGGAGAGTGTCCACGCGCCGTTCCGTGGGCTTGATCTCGGTGAGGTCCGTGGGCATCAGGGACACGGCGACAGGGTCGGGGAAGGGGAGGTCGAGGGTCCGGAAGGTCCGGGCGAAGACACCCGGATCCTCCTGGAAGATGCGATGCATCGCCTCGTGGGATGAGCTGACCATGCGACCGAAGCTAGGTGGGGCGCTGCAAAGCCGTCCGGCATATCCCGCCGATTCACACGTTCGCGTGAAGCGCGATCAGCCCAGCTTCCCGTTCTGGGCCCTCACCACCGACGTCGCCAACTGGGCCTCGCTCGGCTGTGCGCTCGCGATGGCCGAGCCGTTCACCGCGAAGTAGGCGGCGATCACGTCGCCGCTGCGGACCGCCTGAGTGCGCAGGACATGTGAGGCGCCCCGGAAGGTCATCGTGGACTTGAACGCGAGCGTCTCGTCGCCGGCCGTCGAGGCCTTCTCGGCGGTGACCGAGTCGTACGCGCTGGTGTCGCCGTTCGCCTTCGCCGTGAAGCCGCCGCCGCAGGAGTCGATCGCCTTCGAGAGGCCTGCCATGGCTGACTCCGCGTCGCCGTTCGTCCCGTACGCCGCGAGCGCGATGTATGTGGCCGTCGTGCCGGTCGACGTGTAGCGGGCGAGGTCCGCCTCCGCCTCGCCGAGCGGAAGTTGGTTCATCGCGTACGCCAGCGGCGCGCAGACCGGCTTGTCGAGGGTCACCTCGTCCTGTGACTTGGCGAAGAGGAACTGAGGGTCGAGCTTCTGCACCGTCTCGCCGTCGAGGTCGGCGTCGGTGACCATCAGCTTCGCCAGTCGTTCCGCCGGGCTCACCTGCTTCGCCTGTGCGGACGAGGGTGAGCTCTCCGGCTTCGCGTCCGTGCCGCTCTCGTCCGAGTCCGAGCAGGCCGTCAGTACGGCGGTCAGGGACAGAGCGGCGGCCACGGCGGCTCGCTTCATGTGGGGGGCTCCTTCGGCCAAGGGGATCTACTCGTCTTCTTCCAGCAACTTCTTCAGCACCGGCGACAGCTCGGGGCCCCGCGCCCCCGCCGCCCGAGCCGCCGCCACTGTCCTGACGTACGCCTCCGCCTCCGCCCGCAGCGCCTGCTTCTCGTTGCCCTGGCGGCTGCCCGCCATCCAGACCACGATCGCGAGGGGGATCAGCGCGAGGAGGCCGTAGGCGAGGGGGACCTCATTGGACCAGGCCCAGCCCGCGCCGATCAGGCCGGCGAGCAGAAGGAGGCAGCCGGTCTCGTCGTGCCAGCCGCCCGTGTCGGCCGTCTCCTCGTAGCGGAGCACTGCGGCGGGTTTCGCGGCGACGTCCGCCGGCCGAGAGGGCGCGGCCTCCACCTTCGGATACGTCGGTATCGGCGCCCACCCCTTCCCGCTCCCGCCCGACGTCCGGCCCTCCAGCCACGCCGGTACATGCGTCAGCGGCAGGCCGTGGGCCCGGGCCACGCCCAGGACCTCGCGGTAGCCCGACAGCGCGGGATGGGTGAGTTCGCGCTTCCAGTGCACGCACAGGGCGGTCAGCGAGGTCACCGCCACCATGAGGAGTACGCCGGTGCCCAGCAGGGCCAGTTTCGCGGTGCGCTCCGGCAGTTCCGTCGCCGTCACCGGCAGGATCACCCCCGCCGTCAGCGTCAGGCCGCCCATCCACGCGAGCCAACCCCGCTGGGTCGCCCGCATCGCCCGCTGCCGCTCCGCGAACAGCGCCGTCACGGCCGCGTCGTTCGTGTAGTCCACTCCGTGCCGGGCGCCGATCGCGTGGGCCGCCGCCAGCACCCGGGCGTCCGTCGCGAGCAGCGCTCCGCTGATGGGTGTCCTGTTCGTCACGATCGACGATCATGACACGGCCGTTCCCCGCTCTCGTGAGTGAATCGTGCAGGCCTCATGGCCACTGTGTGACGAACGGACCGCGCGGGCCCGGCACGCCTTCGCTCTCGCACAGGAAGACGCAGCTCACAGCCGCGTGCACAACTGGGTCACGGGGGCTTCCAGTTGCGGATGGGTAACAGTCCAGCCACCGATCCCTACGGGAACGGGCGCGCCTTGAGGGGCTTATGAGCGGCTGATACGGTGCGATGGCTTGACACTCACCCCAGCTGCTGACTATCCGCGCAGGACGCGACGATGAAGCAGGAAGACGGATGAAGTGTCCGGAATTACAGAGAATTTGACAGTCGTGGCAGACAATTTCTTGGGTGTACGGGGAGCGGTTGCGTGAAGATCCAAGAGCGTACGGGGGCGGGCGCGGGACGTTCCGCCGCTCCGGCTCAGCCTTCGGTCGGTGACCGGCTTCCCACCCCTCCTCGCGAGCGCAAACCCGCGCTGGCCGCGCTGGCGGTGCTGCTCATCCTGGTCGGGGCGCTGGGCGCGACGATGCTCGTGCTGCAGGCCGGTGACCGGGTCGAGGTCGTGAAGATCACCAAGGAGATCCCGGCCGGCGGGTCCGTCTCCGACGACAACGTGACGTCCGTCATGGTCGCCGAGGACAGCAGCATCCACTACATCGAGTGGCGCCTCCTGGACGACCTGAAGAAGCTCAAGGCCGTCAACACCATCCCGGCCGGAGTCGTCCCCGTCGGCGAGATGTTCAGCGAGGAGACCGGCGTCGCCCAGGGCAAGGCCACCGTAGGCCTCTCCCTCAAGGCCGGCCAGTACCCGACCGGTCTGGAGGCCGGTGACACCGTCGCCGCCTACCGCGTCGGCACCACCGCCGGCTCCAGCTCCAACGACGAGGACAGCGGCGGCTCCACCTCCACGGGTGGCAGCGGCGGCGCCATCGTCGACCAGGCCGTCGTCGCCTCGGTGCCGGAGGGCAACGGCGACGACCTCGTCGGCAGCACCAACCTCGCGCTCACCCTGACAGTCGACGCCGACGCCGCCGCCGCGCTCGCCCAGGCCGCGTCCAACGGCGAAGTGGCCCTCGTGCGCGTCCCGAGCAGCAACTAGAAGGCGGCACAAACCCCATGGCGCTCATCGCTCTCGCCGCCGACAAGGGTTCCCCCGGCGTCACCACCGCGGCCGTCGCCCTCTCGGCGGTCTGGCCGCGCCGCGTCCTGCTCGCCGAGACCGACCCGGCGGGCGGCGACCTGGTGTACCGCAGTGCCGCCGCGCACGGCGGGCCGCTCAACCCGAACACCGGCATGCTCTCCATAGCCGCCACCGCGCGACGCGGGCTCGTCCCCGACCAACTCTGGGACCACGTCCAGCCGTTGAGCGGCGGACTTGAGGTTCTCGTCGGACTCGGCATCGCCGAGCAGGCCGCCGGTCTCGCGGGCCTGTGGCCGACCCTCGGCCACGCCTTCTCCACCCTCGCCGACTCCCCGAACGCGCCCGCCGACGTCATCGCCGACTGCGGAAGGATCAGCGGCGACACCCCGGCCGTGGAGCTGTTCCCGCACGCCGCCCTCGTCCTGCTGATCAGCCGTACCGAACCCGAGGCCATCGCCCGGGTCCGGGACCGTGCCGCCGCCCTCGCCACCAAGCTGCACGGCGGCCCGCGCGGCGCCGCGAGCCTCGCCACCCCGCTGATCGGGGTCGTGCTGATCGCCGACCCGGGCGACGCGTCCAAGATCGCGGGTCAGGTCAACGACATGCTCGTGCACGCCCAGACCGGCGCCCGGGTCGTCGGCACCATCGCCGAGGACCCCACCGGCGCCGACCAGCTGGCCGGCCGTAAGCGCGGACGCCTCGACAAGTCGCTGCTGATCCGCTCGGCCCGCAAGGTCGCCGCCGACATCTACCAGCAGTACGGCGCCGCCTGGGCCCACCATGCCCAGATGAACGGCCAGCCGCGGTGAGCGCTGTCGACCATCTGCTCGTCAAGCGGTTCCGGCAGGAGGCCGGTGACCGTATCGCCGAGCAGCGCCGTCTGGACCAGGTCAGCGGTGTCACCCCGATGTCCAGCGAGGACGAGCGGCAGTACGCCCGTGCCGTCATCGCGCAGATATTGGAGGAGTACGCCCGCACCGAGATCAACGCCGGGCGTACCCCGCTGGACGCGGAGACCGAGGAGCAGTACGCGGCCGCCGTGCACGCCGCCCTGTTCGGCGTGGGGCGCCTGCAGCCGCTCCTGGACAACCCCGAGGTCGAGAACATCGACATCAACGGGTGCGACCAGGTCTTCGTCGGCTACAGCGACGGCCGTGAGGTCAAGGGCGACCCGGTCGCGGAGTCCGACGAGGAGCTCATCGAGCTCATCCAGGTGCTCGGCGCCTACTCCGGTCTGTCGTCCCGGCCCTTCGACTCCGCCAACCCCCAGCTCGACCTGCGGCTGCCGGACGGTTCCCGGCTGTCGGCCGTCATGGACGTCGCCCGGCGGCCCGCGCTGTCCATCCGTCGCGCGCGCATGGGCAAGGTGTTCATCTCGGATCTGGTCGGGAACGGCACGCTGACCCCCGAGGTCGGCCACTTCCTCGCCTGCGCGGTCCGCGCCCGCAAGAACATCATGATCGCCGGCGCCACCAACGCCGGTAAGACGACGCTGCTGCGGGCCCTCGCCAACGAGATCCCGGGACACGAACGCCTCATCACCGTCGAGCGCGCCCTGGAGCTCGGGCTCGACACCTTCCCCGAACTCCACCCGAACGTCGTGGCGTTCGAGGAGCGGCTGCCCAACTCCGAGGGGCAGGGCGCCATCACCATGGCCGAACTGGTGCGCCGTAGCCTCCGTATGAACCCCTCCCGCGTCATCGTCGGTGAGGTGCTCGGCGACGAGATCGTGACCATGCTCAACGCGATGTCGCAGGGCAACGACGGCTCGCTGTCCACGATCCACGCCAACAGCTCCAGCGAGGTCTTCAACCGTATTTCCACCTACGCGCTGCAGGCGACGGAGCGACTGCCCATCGAGGCCAGCCAGATGCTGATCGCGGGCGCGGTGAACTTCGTCGTCTTCATCCAGCGGCGCAACAACTACCAGAGCGGCGGCCGCCTCCAGCGCATGGTCACCTCCATCCGCGAGGTCAACGGCGTCGACGGCCGCGTGCTGTCCAGCGAGGTCTTCGCAGAGGCGCCGGACGGCCGTGTCGTACCGCATGCTCCGCTCGCCTGCCTGGAGGACCTGATGGCGCACGGTTACCGGCCCGCCGGAACGTGGGGGTGAGCACATGACTGGACTCGGCTCCATGGGCGGCCTCTTCTCCACGACCGTCCTGTACGCGCTGGCCTGCGGTGTCGCCGTCGGCGGCGGGCTCGCGCTGCTCCTGATCGCCGTACGCGGACTGCCCGCCAAGCCCGAGCACGAGAGGCAGAAGGCGAGCGAGCGCGCCAACGAGCTGATCCGGTTCGCCGGTCAGCGCGGGTCGCTCGCCGCGGGCGTAGGCCTCGTCGTGCTGCTGCTCACGCGGTGGGCGGTGCTCGGGATCGCGGCCGGCATCCTCGTCTTCTTCTGGGACCGGCTGTTCGGCGGAGCCGCCGAGGAGCGGGCCGCCATGAAGCGCGTGGAGGCCCTCGCCTCCTGGACGGAGTCGCTGCGCGACACCATCGCCGGCGCGGTCGGCCTGGAGCAGGCCATCCCCGCGTCCGCGCGGGCCGCGGCCCCGGTGCTGCGGCCGCATCTCGACGCGCTCGTCGACCGGCTGCGCGCCCGCACCCCGCTGCCGGACGCGCTGCAGCAGCTCGCCGACGAGATCGACGACGCCTCCGCCGACATCATCGTCGCGGCCCTCATCCTCAACGCCCGTCTGCGCGGCCCCGGTCTGCGCCAGGTGCTCGGCGCGCTCGCCAAGTCGGCCCGTGAAGAGGTCGACATGCGGCAGCGCGTGATGGCCCAGCGGGCGTCCACGCGGCGCTCGGTGCAGATCGTCGTCGCGGTGTCCGTCGCCTTCGTGCTCGGCCTGTCCATCTTCAACCGGGAGTTCGTCGAGCCCTACGGCGACCCGGTCGGGCAGCTCGTCCTCGCCTGCGTCTGCGGCCTGTTCGCGCTCGGCTTCCTGTGGCTGCGCAAGCTGTCGACCATCGAGACGCCCGAGCGCTTCCTGGTGCGGGACGAGGCGTCGGTGCAGTTCGTGCGGCCGCGGACGCCTTCCAGCGGTCCCCAGCAGTCGCCGTTCCAGCCGGAAGAGGGGGCACGAAAGTGAGCGACGTGACGATGCCGATCATCGTCGGCGCGGTCTTCGGCCTGGGCATCTACGCCCTGGTCCGCGCCCTGATGCCGAGCAAGCGCAGCGCCGTCGCGCAGGTCGCGCGGATCGACGCGATGCGGGCGCGGGGAGCGGCGTACGAATCCGCCCGGACGACGCAGGACACGGGCCGGTTCTCCTCGACGCGGGCCGAAGTCGGCCGTCGAGTCGCCGAGTTCTATCTGCAGCAGGGGTGGGAACAGCGCTCGTTGCGGGCGGACCTCGCGGTGCTGGAGCGCAGCTGGGAGAAGTTCCTGGCGACGAAGGTGCTGCTGGGGGTGGCGGGCCTGTTCTTCGGCCCGTTCCTCTTCGCGGTGGTGTGGACCCTCGGCTTCGGCAGCAGCCCGATCATCCCGGTCTGGCTGGCCCTGCTCTTCGCGGTCCTCTTCTTCTTCCTCCCCGATGTGGAGGTACGGCGGGACGCGGCCGAGAAGCGACGCGACCTGCGGCGGGTGATCGGTGCCTACCTGGACCTGGTGTCGATGAGCCTGGCGGGCGGCCGGGGTCTCCCCGAGGCCCTGATGGCGGCGGCGGAGATCTCGGACGGCTGGGCCAACCAGCGCATCCGCAGCGCCCTCGCCGACGCCCGGATCACCGGCATCAGCCAGTGGCAGGCGCTCGGTTCGCTCGGCGAGGAGCTGGGGGTCGAGGAGCTCAAGGACCTCTCCGCCTCCCTGGCCCTGGTGGCCGACGACGGCGCGAAGGTCCGCGAATCCCTCGCCTCCCGCGCCGAGACCATGCGGCACCGCGAACTCGCCGAGATCGAGGGCAGCGCGGGCGAGAAGTCCCAGTCGATGCTCGTGGCGCAGCTGCTGTTGTGCGCCGGCTTCCTGGTGTTCCTGATCTATCCGGCCGCTATGCGTGTGTTCCAGGTCTGACGCCGACCAACCCTCTGAAAGGACAACTGACCATGACCGAACGGAACTTCCGCACCGGAATCCCGGCGGTGGACTTCCTCGTCACCTTCCTGCAGGGCCGCGTGCAGCGCGCCCGCTCCGGCGAACTGGACCGCGGTGCCTCCGCGGTGGAGTGGGTCATCATCTCCGCGGTCGTCGTGGCGATCGTCGGCGTGGTCGCCGCGATCATCAACCGCGCGCTGGAGGGTGGCGCCGAGAAGGTCGAGAACTGCATCAACGGGGCCAACCAGAGCGGCACCTGCTGAGACGGGGTACGGGGGTGCAGCGACGTATGCGGGCGTGGGTACGCCGTCGACGGGAGGAAGTCTCGGCGCGCGGCGACTCCGGCATGACCGCGATCGAGTTCGTGCTGCTGACCCCCGTCCTGTTCTTCATGATCTTCGCCACCGTGCAGTTCGCGCTGTACTTCTTCGCCGACCATGTGGCCCAGGCGGCCGCCCAGGCCGGTGCCCGCAAGGCCCGCGCGACGGCGGACGCCCAACCGGGTGGCTGGCGCGGCGAGGCCCGTACGGTCGTCAACAGCTACATCGACCAGCTGGGACCGGCGCTGGTGCTGTCGCCGGACGTGAGGATGCTCCAGCCGGAGCAGAACACCGTGGGCGTGGAGATCACCGCGAAGGTGCCGTCGGTGTTCCCGGGTCTGGACTTCACGGTGCACGCACAGTCGGCGGGGCCGGTGGAGCGGTTCGTGCCGGAGGGGGAGAACTGATGCGGTCCCTTCGGGAGGACCGGGGCCTGTCCACCATCGAGGTCGTGATCCTCGCCCCGGTGATGATGCTGTTCATCCTGGTGCTGGTCGCCTTCGGCCAACTCGTGGACGGGCGGGGCGCCTTGGACGGCGCCGCCCGTGACGCGGCCCGCGCGGGTTCGATCCAGAAGGACCACGGCACGGCGATGGCCGAGGCGCGCAAGGCGGCGGAGGCCAATCTGGCGGACGTGTGCTCGGGCCCGGTGACGGTGACGCAGACGAGCGCGGGCTTCGACCCGGAGGTGGACCCGCTGTTCTCGGTGCAGGTCAGCTGCAGGGTTCGTGGCCTGGCGATGCTCGGCCTGGACATCGACCCGACGATGGACGCGACGTTCAGCTCACCGCTGGACCCGTTCAGGAGGTCGGCGTGAAGCTCTGGCTCTCGGGCATCCGAGCGCGGATGGACGACCGCGGGTCGGGCGCGGGCGCGGTGATCATCTTCGCGCTGGTGTTCCTGTCTCTCTCGGCGTTCGTCATCGACGGAGGCATGTCCATCTCGAAGCGCGAACGGGCGGCCGACATCGCGGAACAGGCGGCCCGTTACGCCGCCCAGGACATCGACCGCGAGGCCCTCTACGACAACGAGGGCGGCCCCGCGCCGATCAACTACGAGAACTGCGACGCCCGCGTGAAGGCGTTCGCGCGCGAGATGGACATGTCCGGCGCGGACATCGCGGCGACGCACTGTGTCGTGGCGGACGTGGACCAGGTGCAGGTCGAGGTCCAGCTGACGTACTCGCCGGTCTTCACCGGCATGTTCTACGGCGGTGACGTGATCGTCCGCGGTGAGGCCGTGGCCGAGAACGAGGTGGGCTGACCGGGCTCAGTCCTTGTCCTTCTTGGGCCGCTTGTCCTCGGTCTTCATCGCGTCGTTGACCTGCTTGGTGAGCTCGTCGTCGAGCTTCTTGAACTCGCGGACCACGGCTTCGGACATGCCGGCGAGGGCGTCGAGCTGCTGGGAGATGTCCTCTCGGCCGTCCTCCCAGTTGGATTCGAAGTCGCCGAGGGCGCTGTTGACGGTGCCGTCGCCGATGTCGTCCTCGTACGCCTCGAACATCTTCTTGGTGTGGTTCATCCGGGTCTTGATGGACCGCAGCCGCCGGCCGTAGTCCTCAAGGTCGGTCAGCGGCAGCGAGAGGTCGCTCTTGCCCTTGCCCATGTGTTCGTCCCCCGACTGGTACTCGTAGGCTGATCGGCACCGTACATCGGACGAAGGGGGAAGGTCGACGTCATGGCCCGCTACATGGAGGCGCTCACGATCGAGCGCGGCGGTTTCCGGATCAAGGTTCCGGAGTCGTGGTGGGAGTTCGACGTCCGCCCGGAGTCCCGCGACGACTCGATCCGCCGCATGGTGAATGAACGGGTGGCGGGGAGTCCGGAGCTGTCCAAGTACCGGGACGTGTACACGGAGTTCCTCCGCAAGGCCGCCGCCGACGCCTGGAAGTCGGGCGCCCTGTACTGCGGCTGCATGGCGGAGAGCTTCGGCGGCGACACTCCGATCACGGGCTCGGTGACGGTGTCGCTGGTCGGCGGCCGCTCTGCCTCCGGCGAGCCGCTGTCGACGGACCCCACCGTCATGGCGAGCCAACTCGCCGTCAAGGAGGCGAAGAAGGAGGGCGACTCCTGGCGCAAGGTCACGACCGTCGACATCCCGGGCGTGGGCCCGGCGGCCCGGACGTACGGCATCGAGGACATCGTCGTACCGGACGACGCCCTGAAGCGCACGATCCGGGCGGTCCTGATGCAGACGTTCATCCCGGTACCGGGGCAGGAGGGGAAGGTGGCGCTGGTGGCGGGGAGCAGCCAGGTGCTGGATCTGGCGGAGTCGTTCTTCGACATCTTCGATGCGATTACGTCTACGTTCCGCTTCGCTGATCGGCGATGACGGAAAGAGCTGCGCCGCTTTCCGGGACAGGGCTCGCCTACGAGGTGTTCGCGCCGCTGTGGGGGATCCTGGAACTGGCTGCGGTGTCCGCTGCGGAGACGCGGTCCCTCAGGGACGTTTCGCTCGCGGACTTCGTGCAGGCTCATCGGGCCGAACTGGACGGAATTCTCGAAACTGTCCGTGTCATCGGCGACTTCTCCGCCGCCACCATGTCCATATTCGAGCGGCAGGGCGGGTGGAGCGAGGGGCGTGAGGTGACGGCCGAGTATCTGATGATGTACTCGGGTTGCATCGAAGGCTATCCGCCCGACACCGATGACCCTGTGGTGCTGGGACGCATGGTGCGTATGGGGGGTGACCTTCAGTCGGCCGTTCTCATGAACGCGTTGGTGGGCGCCGCCACAGTGCGCGGCCCTGGCGTGGAGAAGGCGCCGAGGCTGGTTGTCGATGCGGTGCGCGGGGCGGGTGCGTTGTTGGTCGGCGACGGCGAACAGTTCGCCCGGAATGCCTTCCGGATGTGGCGGATCGCCTTTCTGCCGGACATCCTGCGTCCGGACGCCCCGGCGCCGCCGGGGGTGAAGGAGATGCTCAGGACCTACGCCCATGCACTGGAGGCCCTGATCGACCCGTACACCCCCTTGGTTTGACAGCGAGGTCCGGCCTACGCCGTCGTCACGAACACCGGCCGTCGACGATTTCTGAGGAAGGAAAAGATCCATGGAGGGGTCGGGTGCGGAGGCCGTGCTCTCACGCCTCAAGGACCTGTGCCCCCCACCGCCCCGCCCTGCGGTCCAGCCAGTACGGCGGTCCGTTCGGGGAGGGCCCGGCCTGACCGTTCCCGCGAGCCACCGGGCGTTGACCAGCACCTACGGGGCGGGCTGTTTCGACGAATTTCTGTGGATCTTCGCGCAGGGCGCGTCCAACGGGCATCTCGACATCGCCGAGCAGACCGAGCAGATGTGCTCCCTCTTCCGAGACAGGGCGCTTCCCGGGCTTGGCCCGGTCCTGGACGAGTACCGGGCCGAACCGGGAGATCTCGTCCAGTGGGGTGTTACGGACAACGCAGATCTGCTCGCATGGCTCCCAGCGGGTGCCCCCGACGAGTGGCCGACCGTGATCATCCAGGCTGGCCGGCTCGGTGCGGTCGTAACTGCCCGCAGTTCGGCCGACACCGTCCTCGGGCTCCTCACCGGGGCCCTGCGCGTCCCCTTCTTCCCCGACGACTTTCCCGGCGAGCGGCCCGCCTTCTCGCCGGACCCGTACGACTGAGTCCGCGGATCCAACTGCTGACGGAGGTCGGCGAGCAGCGTGCGATGACGTTGAGCCTCGACTTCGCGGAGCGGGCGGTTGGCCTCCAGGCGGAGCTGCTCAGTCCCGACATGCGAGAGGCGTGTGCGGAGTACGTGGCCGCTGCCCGGGAGGCCCTACGGCTCGGCCGGGCGGACGACCGGCTCGTCCGTGCCAGTACATCGCGAAGACGGCCCAGTCCGCAGTGGGCCGCTGGCACGCCGAGCGCGCCGGGGAAGGCACGGATCGCAGGGAGGTGGACCGTCGCGCCCGTTGGGAAGAGGCCCGCTGGCAGGTGCAGCACGTGATCGCCACGGAACCTGCTGTGGGCGGAGAGGCGAGGCCGTGACCGGTGCGTGCCGGTTGGGCTCGACGCCTCTTCGAGTAGGGCGCGTTCGACCTGCCCGGCGCCCGGACCGACCCACTACGTCTTCACGCACGACGCCGAACTGCCCCTCACAGCCGTGACCAAGCTGCAGGGCAGCGAAGGCGTTGCCAATTCGAGCCGCAGGCCCGCCTGATCGGCAGGACGGACTTCAACGCAGCCGGCAAGAACGGCAACGTAGTCAAGGAGATCTACCATGGCCACGTCCAGTCGGCGTGCCTATCGAAGAGCGTCACACAAGGCGACCTGACCAAGCTCAAGAAGGCGGGAATGATCGACATCGTCAAGAAGCAGCGGGTGCTCCCGCCGCCCTGCGATGACTGACGGCCGAAGCTGGAACTGGGAGACCGGCGAGGGTCTGCTGGGCATCGACGACCCCGCCGAGGTGGACGCGGCGTCCGAGCGCGGCGAGGACTCTCTTGGCGCGGCGGTGATCGGGCTGGCCCTCAACTGCCCGCCGGAGGTGGCCTCGCCGCGAATCCTCCGTGCCATCGAGGTACTGGACCGCTCCCGACGGGACTTCCCGTTTACGGCGGCGGCCCATGTGGCCCGGCTCAACGGCCGCCTGACCCCGGAGCTCTACGCCGCCCTGCGAGCGGAGGGCATGGGCGGTTTCGCCGACCACGCGATCAGGGACACGCTGACGTACGTACCGTTCCGCGTCCTCCCACCGTGGTTCAAGTGGCAGCTGGTGCGCACAACGGTGGCCGACAAACTGGAGTCGTGGCGCCTGACGGCCGCGGACGCGGCGGAGGAGGCCTGGAAGGTCGTACGACGGCGTCGCTCATGAACGGTTGGGTCGTCTTCGTCCCTGAAGGGACGGCCGAGGTGCACCGAGTGCTGCGGGAGCTGGAGGCGAGAGGAGGCCGGGTCCACCACGTCGGCTCCAGCGACCTGATGACCGAGCGGGGGATCTACGACTCGTTCGCCGAAGTCCTCAAGTTCCCTGGCTACTTCGGCCGGAACTGGGACGCGATGGTGGACTGCCTGGACGATCTGTGCGGCGCGGTGACGGGTGGGTAGGGGTCGCCGTCGTCATCGACGAAGCGGACCGACTGCTGGACGCGGAACACTTCCGACGGCGACCTCCTGTACGCGGTTGTCTCCGTAGCCGGGGGAGGTATGGGCGGAGGCCCCGGACTTGGCGCGGAAGTTGGAGGAGACAGTGGCGATGTTGGACGATCTTTCACGGGAGTTGCAACGGTTGGTGGAGGCCTTCCTCTCCTCACGGCCTGGGGAACAGGGAGTCCCATGGAATTCAAGTTCTCCATAGCCGAGAACGAGCCGCCGCCACCCAGTGGCTTCGATCTGGGCCACGTGGACGTGTGGGGCACCGAGGGACAGGCAACCTCGCGGCACCGGCGTCCGGACCAGTCGATGATGATCTGCCTCTCGCTGCCCCTCCTCCTTGACGGCCTGCGGAACTTCCTCCTGGACGGGAACCGCACCAGCTATGAATCCGCCGCGGTCGACTCGTCCTTCTCGCTGAGGTTCTCGCGGCGGAAGGACGACGAGGGTTCGATCGAGACGACCCACGAGGGCGTACTCGTGGACTGTTCGACGACGCGGGATCTCGCCATCGCCGTACACAAGGCCGCCAAGCAGTTCGCCCGGGCCACCCTTCCGCACCTCCCGCCCGATGACGCCGGCCGGGAAGACCTGGAGAAGGCGCTGGCCGAATTCGAGGACTTCCTGGCGGGACGCGGATTTACCGGGTGCTGGCCTTGAGGTTCGTGATGAATGTGGTGAAGACGTCGGTGGGGAAGGAGAGGGGGGTGCGGGAGCGGTCCTTGGTGTCTCGGACGGCGACTCGGGTGTGCAGGTCGGCTATCTCTACGCAGTTATTGCCGTCGCCGCTTCCGGAGTAGGACGACTTCTGCCAGGTGCCGGGGGTCATCACGGCGCTTGCCTCACAGTTCCTTCGACAGCTTGTGGATGAAGTCACGCGAACGAGCGGGGTCGAGTGACACTGCCTCCACCATACGGAAAAGCGTTCGAAAGGTTGCGAGTTGGGCTTCCGAGTCGATGAACGCCGCGCCCTGGGGTGCGTCGCGCACGGCTGTGTCCAACCTGGGGACGGCGCCACCCGCGTACATCATCGCGTTGGTGGCGCCCGCGAAGCCGTCCAGGTCGAAGGGGATCACGCGTACGGTGATGTGGTCCGCCTCCGAAAGTTCCAGGATGCGTGCGAGCTGAGTCCGGGTAGCCGCCCGGTTGCCGACTCGGATGCGCAGTGCGGCCTCGTGGATCACCGCCTTGTACGGGATGGGCCTCGGCCCTTCGATGACTTCTCTCCGTCGCATCCGGTGGCGTACGCGCAACTCACGGTCGGTCGTGGGTAGTTGGGGAACTCGGTAGGAGAAGATCGAGCGGGCGTAGTCCTCCGTCTGGAAGAGGCCGGGGACGTGCAGGAACTCCACGTCGAGCCGGTGCGTCGCGTGGTGCTCCAACTCGGCCAGGTCCAGGAAGGGCGCGGGTAGCTGCCCTCGGTACTCCTCCCACCAGCCTCGCGCCTGATCCGTAGCCATGTCCGCCAGGGCGGCGATCAACTCCTGGTCAGCGCAGGAGCAGTGGGCGGCGAACTGCCGTACGCGTGCCTCGCTCACGCCAGCGGCCCCTGACTCGATCTGGGTCATTTGTGCGGAGTCCGTGCCGATGAGCGCCGCAACCTCCCGGGCCTTGAGTCCTGCGGCCTCACGCAGCTTCCGCAGTTCAGCCCCGAGGCGTACCTGACGTGCGGTGGGTTGCCGCCTGCGAGTCATGGCTTCCTTCCCGTCCCAACTGCCGTCGGACAGTGACTCGTTCGAGGGGAAGATTACTGGGACGGCTTGCGAGGGTACAAATTTTTACCCTACCGTCTGTGATGCGATGCACACCTTGCGAAACCCCGGGCCCCCGGAAGCGCACCGCTCCGCCCTGCCAAGACGGCTGCGGCACTGCCACCGCCCGCCCGCTCGCCCACTCCCTCTCCCCGACAGGAGTTCACCCATGCCAGAAAGCGAGCCCTGGGAGTACACCCTCTACATCCCCCACGACCCCCGAGCAGTCACCATCTGCCGCCGCACCCTCCGCCTGATCCTCACCATGCACGGCCTGATCCGCCTGGTCGACACCGCCGAGTTGGTCGGCGCGGAGCTGGTCTCCAATTCCGTAAGACACACGAAAGGGCCCGCGGCGCTACGCGTCCGCTGATCGGCCGGGGTGCTCCGTATCGGCGCGTGGGACGCCGACCCCGCGCCTCCCGATCCGCCGGAGAAGTGGGAGCGGTTGGGCGGTGAGTCGGAGGAGGGGCGAGGGCTGGCTCTCGTGCGGGCCTGTGCCGACGTATGGGGATGGCAGCCGCTGTCCCGGGACGGCAACCGCGGTAAGTATGTGTGGTGTGACCTTGCCACGGCGTAGCTCGTCGCACGAATGCGATGACGAATCCACGTGCCCGCTCACGCTCCTCTTCGGTCACCCCGTCTTCCTGCGGGCCTACGTCGAGACGACCGCCGAGGACGACTGGCCCCCGGAGAGGCTCGCCGAGCTGGTGCTGGCGGGATGAGCCCATTGGAGACCACGGATGAGATCCACGCCCGCGTGAACGCCTGCTCCGACCCGGACCAGCCAAGGGCATGGGCTCTACGGGTGCCGTTCGCGACCGACCTCACGGAATTGTTCGGCGAGGACCCTCTCAGCGGTTGATCGCCTGGATCTCCTGCACGTTCATGTCCTGCGTCGTCTCGAACGTGCCGTTGGGCAGGTCGCCGTTCGCGCCGCCCGTTCCCTCCCAGGAGATCTCCCAGGTGATCGAGGCCTTCAGCTGGTACGGCTGTCCGTTCGTCGCACGCAGGTAGCGGATCCCGCACGGCGGCGTCTTGTCGGCGTTGCCCGCCTTGTACGGCGTACCGATCGAGCCGTCGCCGCTGATCTCGCAGTCGCCGGAGGCGGGGTACACCTCGGCGTCCTCCGTGCCCGGCTCCAGGTGCAGGGCAACCGGCTTGGCCGTTGTCTCCGCCCAGATGCCGGTCCCAGGGAGCTCGGCGCGCACCGAGACCTCCTTGAACGTGCCCTTGTCCAGCCACACCCAGGTCGGCAGGTTGACCGTCGACTTCGCCGCCGGCTTCAACTCGACGTCGGTCTTGGGCACTTGGATCTTGGCGTAGGCGTACGCGGCCAGCGTCTCCGGCGTCGGCGCGTTCTCGTCGTCCGGGATCGTGCCGGCGTCCTGCCAGAACATGATGCGGCCGCAGTCCCACGCCTTGATGTCGCTCTCGCGGCCCTTGCGGACCACGCTGCGCCAGAACATGCCGTCCTTGCCGATGTTGTAGTTCTTGTAGCCCTCAGCGGTGCTGCTCGTCGGCGAGTTGAGATCGAAGTTGTCCTGCGCCTCACCCTTGTCGTAGTGGTCGACGAAGATGCCGGACGTCCACCACTCATGGGCGTTCACGGCGCCCAGACCACCGTTCTTCTCCAGGTCCTCGACCGCGGACTTCAGCGCCTGGGGCGTGAAGACCGGCTCGTACCAGCACACCGGCGGCTCCCAGTTGGGGTCGACCGAGGTCAGCTCGTCCATCGAGCCCTGCTCGGTTCCGCCACCGGAATGGGTGATCTGGATACGGGACTGGGAGACGGAGGCGAGAAGGGTACGGCCGTCCGCGTCGCCGGTCGGCTTCTCGGAGGGGCCCGGCGTGGTGCCGCCCACGGGCTTGTCGGCGTGTGCCGTGCCCGCGGTCCAGAGCACGGACCCCGCGGCCAGGGCCACGGCCCACCTGACGCGTCCGGACGGCATCAGCCTCGGCATTCCTCAGCCTTACCCGCGACGGTGATCTGCTGCGCGCGCCACACCGGTGAGTCCTGCTGCGAGGCCATGAGGATGCTGAACTTCTGGTAGCTGGCCAGGCTCTCCTCGGTGCGCTGGACCTTCCCGGTCTTCACTTCCTTGCCGTAGGCCTTGGACTGGTCCTCGCAGAACGTGACGAGGACGGTCTTGGCCGCCTTCGACCCACCGGCCGCGTCGGTCTCGGCCCGGTAGTAGCGGTCCTCGCCGGTGACGGTCCAGCCGCCGTCCACGTACGACTCGATCTGCGACTTCGCATAACGGGCCGCGCCGGCGCCCGAGTAGAACTTGTACGCGGGGTCCTCCGGGTCCTGCTCGGTGATGCCGTAGTTGAGCGCTCGGATGTAGTTCGCGGCGTCATCGAGCGCCGCCGCCTCATCCGCATCCGCCGGCTTCTCGAAGTCGAAGACCAGCTTCAGGTCCTTCGGCAGGCTTACGTCGGGCCGCTCCACGTCGGCCGCCGCCGACGCCGTAGGCGATGGACTGCCTGTGCCCGTATCGGCACCCTTGATGTCATCCGGCGAGTCATCGCCGCCCCCGCCACAGGCGGAGAGCAATAGCGCCGCGGCCAGCGTCGCGGCGGTGGTGGTCAGAGTGCGGCGGGTCACGGAGTTCCCCCTGGTGTCGACTGCAAGCGGCAACGACGCTATCAACCCGCGAGTAGAGAGCCCCTGAGCGGCCGTAGGGGATTGTGTGGGGAAACTTCGCCTCGAACTGCTGTGCCTTGTATGTTCACGTGTGCATACGGTTGTTGGTGATGCGCACGTGACGGGGGTTGCGGTATGGCGGGGCATCGGCCCACGGATTGGCATGTCCTGGACCTGGACAAGGATCCGGTGCCCGGGGACCCGCAGCAGGTCCGTCAACTGGCCAAGAAGCTGCACGACTTCGCGGACGACGTCTCCGATGCGCTGCGGTTGGTCAAGGGCATGGCCGGGGAGGGCGCTCTCGCCGAGTGGGCGGGCAAGTCGGCGGATGTGTTCAAGGAGGACTTCGCCGATGTCCCGAAGAATCTGAAGAAGCTGAAGACGTCGTACGAGATGTGCGGCGATGCGCTGGCGGATTACTGGCCGAAGCTGGAGCGGGCGCAGGCGCTGGCGGACCGGGCGCTGGCGAGGGGGCGTGAGGCGCAGGCGGATCTGTCGTCGGCCAAGTCCCGTCTCTCCACTGCCGATTCGTGGGTGACGCGGGCCGGCAAGGAGGCGGACAAGTACAAGGACGATCCGACGGGAAGTAAGTCCGCCGACAAGCCGGACGAGGCGAAGGTCCGTGCCGCGACCCGGGATGTGCAGCAGGCGGAGAGCGCGCAGGCCAATGCCCGCGGGGATGTCGCGGACGCGCAGGGTGCGTTGGACGCGGCGAAGAAGATGGCCGAGGACGCGCGCAAGATGCGCGAGGAGGCTGCCAGGACCGCGAAGACGAAGATCGACGAGGCGTCGGACGCCGGGATCCAGAACCGGTCGTGGTGGGAGGACATCGGCGACTGGTTCGTCGACAACTGGGACACCATCGTCGCCGTGGCCAAGGTCGTCGTCGCGGTCGTGGGCGTGATCGCGATGATCATCGGCGGGCCCATCCTCGGCGCGATCGTGCTGGTCGCGGCGCTCGTCGTGCTCGCCGACACGCTCTACAAGTACTCCCAGGGCCGTGCGTCCCTGTGGGACGTCGGACTCGCGGCCCTGGACTGCATACCCGGCATGAAGGGGCTCACCACGCTCGGCGGACTCGCCAAGGGGCTCAAGGGCGGCATGGCGGCGGTGAAGGGGATCAAGGGCGGCCTGAAGGGCATGGGGCTGGCCCTGCGCGGCCTGGGCAAGAACGCGCGCACGGCCATCGCGGACGGGGCCAAGGGGGCCTACAACCGTGCCAAGAACGCGGTCCGCTCCAAGGGTAGCGACCCGATCGACATGGCCACCGGCATCATGTTCTTGCCGGAGACCGATGTCACCCTGCCCGGCAGTCTGCCGCTCAGCTTTACCCGCCGTGCCGCCTCGGACTACCGCTGTGGCTGGTGGTTCGGCCCCAACTGGGCTTCCACTGTCGACCAACGTCTGGAGGTCGACGAGCACGGAGTCGTGTTCGTGACCGAGGACGGGCTGCTCCTCGCCTTTCCTCACCCGGCCGACTCGCAGGATCCGGTGCTTCCAGAGGCTGGACCGCGTATGCGGCTGACCCGGCTCGACGACGGCGGTTATCGCGTCGACGATCCCCTCACTGGCCTGAACCGCAGTTTCGGCGCGCCTGTCGACGGTGTCGCCCTCCTGGAGCGGATCGCCGACCGCAACGGTGATGCCATTGAGTTCGACTACACGAGTGAGGGAACTCCGCTCGCCATTCGGCATTCCGGCGGGTATCACCTCAAGCTGACCGTCGACGACGGACGCGTCACGGCGCTGCGTCTGACCGGCGCGGGCGAGGACGGCGCGGACGTCACACTGCGCAGCTACGGCTATGCAGAGGGTCTGCTCACCGCGGTCGGGAACGCCGGCGGTGCGGAGATGAGCCTCACCTACGACGACCGACAGCGCATCACGTCCTGGACCGACCGCAACGGCCGTAGCTACTCGTACACGTACGACGCCGCGGACCGTTGCGTGGCCGAGGGCGGCGAGGCCGGGCACCTCAGCCTCACGCTCGACTACGACAGCACCGACGCCGCCTGGGCCGGCGCCCGGATCACCAGAGTCACCACCGCCGAGGGTGCCGTCAGCAGATTCGTCGTCAACGACAACTGCCAGATCGTCGCGGAGATCGACCCGCTCGGCGGCACGACCCACAGCATCTGGAACAAGCACCATCAACTGACGTCCTGGACGGACGAACTGGGGCACTCCACCCACTGGACGTTCGACGACCTCGGCCGTCTCCTGAGCGCCACACGTCCGGACGGTACGACGATCCAAGCCGAGTACGACGCCCAGGGCAATCTGTTCGCCATCACGCGCCCCGACGCTCAGGTCCTGCGCAGGGAATACGACAGACGCGGCAACTGCGTCACGGTCGTCAAGCCCGGAGGTGCCACGACCAGGTACACGTATGACGACGCCGGTCACCTGTCTTCGGTCACCGATCCCACGGGAGTGGACACCCAGGTCCGGTGCGACGCGACTGGGCTTGCCGAGCACGTCACCGACTCCTTGGGCGGCGTGACCCGCTACGCCCACGATGCCTTCGGCCGAGTCACGGCCGTCACCGATCCACTGGGCCGTACGACCCGCATGGAATGGGGCGCCGACGGCGAACTGCTGCGGCGGACCGAGCCGGACGGGGCGGCGGAGGTGTGGACGTACGACGGCGAGGGCAACCGGATCAGCCACACCGACGCCATGGGCGCCGTAACCCGGTTCGAGTACACCCATTTCAACCTGCTCGCGGCGCGCACCTCACCCGACGGCGCTCGCCACTGCTTCGAGTACGACCCCTCGCTGCGGCTGCTCGGTGTGAGCCGATCGGACGGACGACGCTGGAGCTACGAGTACGACGTAGCCGGACGGCTCGTCGCGGAGACCGACTTCGACGGCCGTACCCAGACCTATCGTCATGACGCCAAGGGCCAGGTCATCGCGCGTACCAACGCCCTCGGGCAGACGGTCCGCATGACCCGGGACGTGTTCGGGCGCATGGTCGGCAAGGACGCGGACGGCGCGGTCAGCACGTACACCTATGACCTGAACGACCGGCTGTGCATGGCCGAAGGCCCGGACGCGACGGTGACGTTGGTGCGTGACCCGGCAGGGCGGCTGCTCTCGGAGACGGTCAACGGCCGTACCAGCACCTTCAGCTACGACGCCGCAGGCCGGCCACTGAGCCGCACCACACCCACCGGTGCGGCTAGCGCGTGGACCTACGACGGCCGTGGTGATCGCGCCCGGATGCACATCGCCGGCCGCGCACTGGCCTTTGAGCACGACGCGGCACGGCAGCTCCTGTCCCTCGGTGTGAACGACAACCTGTCGCTGGCGAGTGCCTATGACAGCGCCGGAAGGGTCGCGGCGCAGTCCGTCGTCACCGGCGACGGACGTACGGTGCACGATCGTTCGTACCGATACCGCGCCGACGGACACCTCATCGGGGTCGACGGGCCGAATGGCGAGCACCGCGCGTTCGAGCTGGACGGGGCCGGTCGCACGACCGGTATTCGTGCCGAGGGCTGGACGGAGTCCTACGCATACGGCGCCGACGGCTCACAGACAGTGGCGGCCTGGCCGGACCGGCATCCCGGTCAGGGCTCGGCGGGCCGCCGCGACCTCGAAGGCACCCGACTACTCCGGGCCGGTGCCACCCGCTACGTCTACGACGAGCAGGGGCGGCTGGTGCGGCGGCACCGTAGCCGTCTCTCCCGCAAGCCGGAGACGTGGATCTACACCTGGGACGCTGAGGACCGGCTGAGGTCCGTCCGCACCCCTGACGGCACGGTCTGGCGGTACCGGTACGACCCGATGGGCCGCCGCACAGCCAAACAGCGGCTGGAAGCCGACGGCACCACTGTGGTGGAGCAGACCGACTTCACCTGGGACGGGGCCACCCTCTGCGAAGAGATCACTACCGGCTCCGCACGCCCGCATGCCGTGGCGGTGTCCTGGGACCATGACGGGGAACGGCCCATCACCCAGATCGAGCGGCTCCTCGGCGCTTCCCACGAGGAGATCGACACACGTTTCTTCGCCATCGTCACGGACCTGGTCGGCACCCCCACCGAACTGGTTGACGAGGACGGCCACATCGCCTGGCAGGGGCGCAGCACCCTGTGGGGCATCACCGCTTGGCGCGGGGGCAACAGTGCGTACACGCCGCTGCGCTTTCCTGGTCAGTACTACGACTTCGAGAGCGGTCTGCACTACAACTTCCACCGCTACTACGACCCGGAGACGGCTCGCTACGCGACCCCCGACCCGCTCGGTCTGGGCCCCTCGCCCAATCCATTCCTCTATTTCGTCGATCCGCTGCTCTCGGCGGATCCGCTCGGCCTCTACGAGATAGGAAAGGCCGATCCCGCAAGCCAGGCAGGCAATCTGCCGCTGATCGCCGACAAGATCGCCGCACACGGCGACATCAAGAAACGCGGGATTCCGGGCGTCGACGACCTGGACGTCCCCGAGCACCTGGAGGACCTGATGACAGGCTCGCCAGGCATTCGAATGCGCAGCACCCCGTCGGGGATCCCTCGTTTCGCCTGGTGGGACGATGCCACAGGGACCATGCTCATCCGCGAGGGAGACAATGGAACCTTCATGCAGCCCGATGGTGGTTACGAGTACTTCATGAAGCAGTTGAAGGAGTGAGAGGGTGACAGGCTCAACGGGACACGGCGGCCGGGCTCGGCGCGGCAAGAAGCGGGCACCCTACGACGTGTTCTGGGCCGCACCCGAGACCAAGGCCGCCTGGGACGAGCTGACAGAACCGGTTCGTGAAGTGATCGCCCGGTGCGATGCGCAGCGGCTGGAGGTCGAGAGAGCGCGGGTCGCACCACACCTGCGTGAGAAGCTGACGGCCCCTGTGTACTCGGTGGCGGACCGGTTCGCGTCGTGGGAGCGACTGGTGCGCCGGATGGAGCCGGGCTGGTCGAGCGACGACTTCTACCCCATCAGCGCCTACGACAACGACCTGGACTCTCGGGACGGGTTGCAGGATGTGATGTCCGCCCTGCCCCCGGAAGTGCACGACGGCGTCCTGGGGAAGTTGCTGGAACGCCTGGACGCACGGTTTTGCGCTGCCAGTGTCCCGGATCCGGAGCGATCGTTGCGCCCATGGGTCCGCCCGGCGCAGGACAGGCCCGAGGCCGAGCTCGGCGAGTGGTGGAAGCGCAAGCCGGTGCGCATTCCGTGGGACGACGCCTGAGCAGGAGAGCGGCAGCCGTGCACCTCGTCATCGAGCCGCGGTTCGCACGGGCGCACTGGGGTGACGGAGTTGGCCGCTGGCACGCCGAGCGCGCCGCGGCGGGCGCGGGCCGCAGAGAGGCGGACCGTCGCGCCCGCTGGGAGGAGGCCCGCTGGCAGGTACAGCACGTGATCGCCACGGAACCGGTTCCGTTCGGAGAGACCCGGCCGTGACCGGTGCGTGCAGGTCGATCACAGCGTCCTGCTCCGACCCGGACCAGCTAAGGGCATGGGCTCTACGGGCGCCGTTCGCGACCGACCTCACGGAATTGTTCGGCGAGGACCCTCTCAGCGGTTGATCGCCTGGATCTCCTGCACATTCATGTCCTGCGTCGTCTCGAACGTGCCGTTGGGCAGGTCGCCGTTCGCGCCGCCCGTTCCCTCCCAGGAGATCTCCCAGGTGATCGAGGCCTTCAGCTGGTACGGCTGTCCGTTCGTCGCCCGCAGGTAGCGGATCCCGCACGGCGGGGTCTTGTCGGCGTTGCCCGCCTTGTACGGCGTACCGATCGAACCGTCGCCGTTGATCTCGCAGTCGCCGGAGGCGGGGTACACCTCGGCGTCCTCCGTGCCCGGCTCCAGGTGCAGGGCGACCGGCTTGGCCGTCGTCTCCGCCCACAGGCCGGTGTTGGGGAGCTCGGCACGGACCTTGACCTCCTGGAACGTTCCCTTGTCCAGCCAGACCCAGGTCGGAAGGTTCACCGTGGACTTGGCGGCAGGCTTCAGCTCCACCTTCGTCTCGGGGACCTTCACCTTGTTGTAGGCGTATTCGGCGAGCGTCTGAGGAGTGGGGGAGTTCGGGTCGTCCGGGACTTCCCCGGCGTCTACCCAGAACATGATCCGGCCGCAGTCCCAGGAGTCCGGGTCGCTGTCGTCGGGAGCGACACCGCGCCAGAAGTAGCCGTCCTTGCCCTCGTTGTAGTCCTCGTAGCCCTCGGCGACGCTGTTGGTCGGTGAATTGAGGTCGAAGTTGTCCGCCGGTTTTCCGTCCCGGTAGTGGTCGGTCCACAACTCCTTGCCCCACCACGACTCGTGGATGCCGACATCGCCTCCGCCGTCCGTGTCCACGAACCTCTTGAGCTGGGCGGGCGTGAAGGCGGGCTCGTACCAGCACGCGGGGGGCTTCCAGTTGGGGTCCACGGTGCCGAGATTGCCCTCCTTGCCGCCGCCGTCCCCACCGCTCACGTACTTGATACGGATGCTGGAGACCGAGGCGGACAAACCGCCCTTGCCGTCGGTGCCGCCGCCCTGTTCGTCGGCGGGCGGCACATTGGTGTTGTCCGTCGGGCCCGCGGCGTACGTCGTACCGCCGGAGTACAGGAGGACCGCGGCGGTCAGCGCCGCCGACCAGCGAACAGCGGATCGCGCCCGCGTCATCGCTTGCACTCCTGCACGCGGCCCTGCACCTCGATCTGAAGGACCTTCCAGATCTTCTGGTCCCCCTGCGGCGGCTTCATGAGGAGGCGGAACTCCTGGTAGTCGTTCAGGCTCGGCTTCGTGTACTTGACCTTCTCCGTCTTGACGTTCTTGCCGTAGAACTTGCCCTGGTCCCGGCACATCGTGACGAGCACGCCTCCAGAGCTGGCGACGTCATCGGTCTTGGCCTGGTAGTAGCTGTCCGTGCCGGTCGCGGTCCACTCGCCGTCCACATACGCCTGAATCTGCGTCTGGGCATACTTCGCGGCGCTGCCCAGCGAATAGAACTGGTACGCCGGGTCCTTGGGATCCTGGGCCGTGATCCCGTGGTTCAGCGCCAGGATGTAGTTCTCCGCGTTTTCCAGGGCGGCGGCGTGCTGCGCGTCCGATGGCTTCGTTCCGTCGAACTCGACCTTCAGATCGCTCGGCAGGCTCAGATCCGGGCCGGCGTCGTCCGCGGCAGCTGTGGCGGATGGACTGCCCGACCCCTTGTCCGCACCCTTGATGTCATCCGGCGAATCCCCGCCCCCACCACAGGCGCCAAGCAAAAGCGCCGCGGCCAGCGTCGTGGCGGTGGTGGTCAGAGCGCGGCGGGCCACGGAGTTCCCCCTGGTGTCGACTGCATGCGGTCCGGTCATCGAAGCTATCAAGCGCGAATAGAGACCCCCTGAGCGGCAGTAGGGGATTGTGTGGGGAATGTGAGGAGTGAGGTGCGATCCCCGTGACCGGCAGGGCAACTCGGGCTTTTCGGACGGGTGGTGGCCCCCGCGCGGTTCTCTTCGGCTCCGCCCTTCGACGCCCCCCGGACCAGTCCATAAGATCTCTGTAGGCTCAGTAGACCCACCACGCCCACCCCGCTGAACACAACCCCAGGACACCTCCCATGCCGCGACGCCCAAGTTCGACGGGAAGCCCGACGGGAAGCCCGACCACCCCGCGGAACCGGACCCCGCAGCCCGTGCGTGTGCACCGGCGTTCCTTCGGGGACTTCGTCAAGGCGTTCCTCGCGTTCGTCGCGCTGCTCGTGCTGGTCGTCGGGGTGCCGGGCGCGCTGGCCACGCAGCTGGGGTGGCCGGTGCCCAGTACGTGGGACCCGCAGGAGTGGCTGACGAACGAGCTCAGCGTCGGCACCTTCCTCGGCATCCTCACCTTCTTCGTCTGGCTCGCCTGGGCCCAGTTCACCGCCTGTGTGATCGTCGAGATGAAGGCCGCGCTGTCGGGCGTCGGGGTTCCTGGCCGCGTACCCGGCGCCGGGCCCAGCCAGCTTCTCGCCCGGCAGCTCGTCGCCGCGCTGCTGCTCGTCGGCGCCACCGCCGCCAGCCTCACCCCGGGGCTCTCCCAGCTCGGGCAGAGCCTGGACACCAACCAGCGCGGTACCGTCGCCGCCGCCCAACAGACCCCCGGCGGCGGACTCTTCGCCCAGCAGCAGGAGCAGGCCGCCTCCACCGCCGCCGCCCTCGCCGAGCAGGCGTCCCAAGCGGAAGCGGCCCCGAGCACCACCAAGGACGGCGACACGAAGTACTACCGGATCCAGCCCCCCGAGGGCCGCCACCACGACTCCCTCTGGGAGATCGCCGAACGGCACCTCGGCGACGGCCGCCGGTACAAGGAGATCTACCAGCTCAACAAGGACCGCGTGCAGCCCGACGGCAGCAAGCTGTCCGAGGCCAGCCTCATCCGGCCGGGCTGGATCATGGAGATGCCGGGCGATGCGCGCGGTGGCGACCTTGTCGAGATGCCCGACGAGGCTCCCAACGTCTCGCCGGAAGTGGAACAGCAGATCCACGATTACGCCAAGACCGGCGGCGATCGCGCTCAAGGCAGCGGCGGCGGCGCCTCCCAGGTCTCCCTCCCCGAGCAGCGCCCCGCCCCCGACCAGCAGCCCGCCGGGGACCAGCAGCAGGCCCCTCAAGCCACCACCCCCACCGCGCAGTCCGACGGTTTCGGCCTCCCCGAAGCCCTCCTCACCGCCCCCCTCCTCGCCGCCGGCCTCCTCGGCGCCCTCGGCCGCAGGCGCCGCCAGGCGATGTGGCAGTCGGCGCTCGGTTCCGTCGGTGGCCGGCGCGGTATGGAGCCCCCCACGCCCACCGGCGACGCCGCCGACGCCCAGGACGCCCTCCTGGTCGGCGCCGACCCCGAAGGCGTACGGCTGCTGGACCGTTCCCTGCGCGGGCTCGCCGCCTCGCTCGCCGAGGAGTCGCGCGCGCTGCCGACCGTGTATGCCGCCTGGCTCAGCAACGGCGATCTGCATCTGCAGCTCGCCCAGCCGGCCGGGAAGCCGCCCGCCCCCTGGCAGCTCGGGCAGGACCAGACCTTCTGGATGCTGGCCCGCAGCGATGCCGAACGGTACGAGGACGGAGACACCGCCGCCCCGTACCCCGGCCTCGTCAGCCTCGGCACCATGGACGACTCCCGGCTGCTGCTCAACCTGGAGGCCGTGCCGGGCATCGTGTCGCTGAGCGGTCGTGAGGCCGACCGAGCCGCCGTGTTCGCGTCCGTCGCCGCCGAACTCGCCACCAACGGGTGGTCCGACCGCATGACCATCACGCTCGTCGGATTCGGGCAGGACCTCACCCCCCTCGCCCCCAACCGCCTCCGCCACCTCGACGGCATCGACGACCTCATCGAGACCATGGAGGCCGAGACCCGGCAGCGGCGCGGGGCGCTGGGCGCGGCCGGTCAGGATTCCGTGCTCACCGGCCGCACCGGGCCCGCCCAGCACACCCGTTGGGCCCCGCATCTCGTCCTGCTCGCCGCGCAGCCCTCCGCCGAGGACGCCGTCAAGCTCGCCGAACTCGCCTCCGACGCCAGCCGGCTCGGCATCGGCTACCTCGTCGGCACCGAGACCGGCGATCTGCCCGGCGCCTCCTGGGAGATGGAGATCACCGGCCAGGGCAAGCTGCTCGCCCCCCTGCTCGGTCTGGAGCTGGAAGCTCAGCTTCTGCCCACCGCCCAACAGCAGGCGGTCGTCGAGCTGTTCGTGCAGGCCGACCCCGACCAGAACCCCGACGGTCCCGCCCACACCCCGCCGTTCCTCGTCGACATCAGCGAGCAGGGGCGGCCCGCGGTCTACGCCCGGCTCGTCGGCCCGTACGAGATCATCGGCCTCGACACCCCGGACGGCGACCGCAGCGCCCTGCTCCACGAGGCGCTCGCGCTGCTGCTGCTGCACCGCGAGGGCGTGCACCCGCGCGTGCTGTCCTCCGCGCTGTGGCCGCGCGGCGTCACCGAGGACGTGCGCGACGCGCTGCTGGAGCGGCTGCACGCCTGGCTCGGCACCGACCCGGACGGCAGCCCCCGGCTGCGCACCGACTCCACCGGGCGGCTCACGCTCGCCAAGTCCGTCGTGTCCGACCTCGATGTGCTGCGCTCGCTCTACCACGAGGCCACCCAGGGGCGGGGCATCAACAGCCGGCAGGTCCGCGGGCGGCTGCTCACCGACGCGCTCGTGCTGGTGCGCGGGCCGCTCCTCGCCGACCGGCCCGAGGGCCGCTACCGCTGGCTCACCCACGAGATCATCGACGCCCAGCTCCCGCTGCTGGTCGCGGACATCGGGCTCGCGCTGTCCGCGTTCCACCTGGAGAAGGACCGCGCGGAGAAGGCCATCGAGGCGCTCACCGCGGCCCTGAACTCCGCGCCCGCCGACGAGCGCCTGTGGCACGAGCTGCTGCGCGCCACCCACGCCACCGGCGACACCGCCCGGCTCCAGGCGCTGGCCGCCGACCTCATCACCCGCAGCGGGGCGCGCGGGTTGCCGCCGCGCACGGAGGCGCTGCTCGACGAGCTGCTGCCGAACTGGCGCTCCGGCGCCGTCGCGGCCGGATGACCGACCTTCTCCTGGTGATCGCCGCTGCACTCTGGGGTGCGGCGGCGGGCGCGTTCCTGCCGCGCGCCGGCTACCGTTTCTCCGCCCCGTCCGGCGAGCCCTGGCGGGACGGCTGCCCGCAGGGGCATCCGGTCCCCGGCTGGCTCGGGCGCGCCCGGTGCACGAGCTGCATGACGGCATACGGCTCCGGCGTCGCCCCGCTCTCCCTCGCCACCGCCCTCGTCTGCGCCGCCCTCGGCGCCGCCACCGGCACCCGCCCCGAACTGGGCGTCTGGCTCCTCCTCGCCCCCCTCGGTGTGCTCCTCGCGGTGGTCGACTTCCGGGTCCAGCGGCTGCCGGACCCCCTGACCCTGCCGCTCGCGGCCGCCGCGCTCGTGCTGCTCGGCGTGGTCGCCCAGGTCCCCGAGCACACGGGCGAGTGGCTCACCGCCCTCTACGGCGCCCTCGCCCTCGGCGGCGGCTACTTCGTCCTCTTCCTGATCAACCCCTCCGGCATGGGCTTCGGCGACGTCAAGCTGGCCCTCGGCATGGGCGCGGTCCTCGGCTGGTACGGCTGGTCCACCCTCATGCTCGGCACCTTCGCCGGCTTCCTGCTCGGGGCGCTGTACGGCGGCGCCCTCGTCGTCGTACGGCGGGCGGGGCGCAAGACGGCGATCCCGTTCGGCCCGTTCCTGATCTCCGGGGCTTTTCTGGGGCTGCTGATCGGGGCGTACTGTAGCGTCTAGTTTCTGATGTCCCTTTCCAGGCGTTTGTGGCCCATGTCTGGCCCGGGGGACAGGAGAGTTGGACGTGGGTGTAGCTCTTGTGGAGGAAAGGGCTACACCTGTCGGCAGTCCGGTAAAGGGCGCGGCGCGGCGGCTACCAGCGATCTCCGCCAGCAGAGTCCCACCAGGCGGGCTTGGACTCGCGCAGCGGGCCGGGCGGAGTGTGAGCCCGGCCCTGTGGCTTAGGTGTTGCCTGGACGATGCGGTATCTCACCGCGTCACGCTGCTTCTGGTCCGGCTTGCGCACCTTCGGCGGCTCAGATGCTTCCCGTTCCCGACGTTTGTGACGCTCTTCTTCCAGCCGTGCTATGCGCTTACGCGCCCGCTCCTGGTCTTCCTGCTGCTGTTTGGCCATTGCCTGCCGGTAGCAAGGTCGGCAGATCGGCTTCCCTCCGAGGCTCCATACGGTCGATGCTCGCCTGCTGCAGTCCGTCTGGCTGCATGAGTCCCGATAGCAGTTTTCGCACAACCGTCTTCCGCCGATGGTCCATAGGCGTGACGATTGTCTGGTGCATCTTTGGCACTTGGGCTTCGCACTACCTCGCATGCTCCCCCTCCGTCTGCTGGTGGTCGGGTTCCTCGCGCCTCGGTGGCTGACGGGGGCGCGGTTGGGCGAGTCGGGCGATGCCGTCAAGGTCAATGGCACGGCGGGCCCACAGTGTTGTCGCCTTTCTGCTGGGAGATTAGCTGGTGCAGCTACTGGGCGGGCAGTCCCTGGAGCTTCTCCATCCACGAGGCCATGGCCGTCACCCGACACCACGACGATCCAGTAACCAACTCTGGTCAGCAACCAGGCAGGTCAAAGCTCCCTACGGGAGAGCTGCATCCCTTGGACGTACAGATGTGCTGGCGTTCCCCTGTTCCGGCGGAGATGCTGCTTGTCTCTACTCCGCATAGTGACTACCTGCCATGGTGTTGATCGATTGGCGGCAGCGCGCGGGGGCGGGAGTCGGGCGTGCACCAGGTGATCGGGGAAGTATCTGTACGCCTGCGGCAGCAGGACGGTCTGGTCGACGAGAAGCGTTGGTCACCGCAGCTGCATGTCGATGCGTTTCGTTCGGTGGTGCCATGGCGGACGTTCCGGTGGTGGCACGGGCAGAGGCACTACTCGGGCACGTATTGGTCGTCGACGATGCACGGCCACGTGATCTATGAGTCGCGACTGGAGCTGACGCGGCTGCTCTATGCGGACTTCGCCCCGGAGACGAAGGGCGTCTTGGCTCAGCCGTTCCTTCTTGCTGCCGACGTGGCCGGGAAGACGTGCCAGCACATCCCTGACTTCCTGATTCTTCGGGACAGCGATGTCCCGCTGGTGGTGGACGTCAAGCCCCGACGGCTCCTGGGCCGACCCAAGGTGGCCTTCTCCTTCGGTTGGATGAAGGAGGTGGTGGAGTCCCGCGGGTGGGAGTTCCAGGTCTGGTGCGAGCCGCCCGACGTGGAGCTGACGAACGTACGGTTCCTGGCCGGCTATCGACGGGACTGGCTCTTCGATCCTGAACTGATCGCCGAGATCTGTGGCACCGACCTGGACGGTGCGACGCTCGGAGATGCCTTCCGGGCCTTCCCGCACCACCGTCCGGAGCTGGTACGGGCAGCGGTGCTCCACCTGCTATGGCGCCAGCACCTGCCCTCTCTGTCAGCCTTGGGTGAGACGCCCCGCTTCGTCGGGTTAGCCTGAGAGGGCACGACAGGAGAACCACCCCC
>NZ_JAVRBF010000935.1:0-266 GCF_032436805.1 Streptomyces sp. P17
GGCGATGGAGTCGATGGTTGCAGGGGCGTGGTGGCGTGTCTGGAAGGTTTGAGCAGGGGCGTGCGGACACGGGCAGGGGATAGTGGCGGGAGAGCTATAGGGGACAAAAAAAGGGACAAGTCCATGGTTTAGATGGACCTGTCCCGGTTATACCTCGGTTAGTTAATCAATAACGCATGACGTAGAGTCCTTGCGAGTCACTGTCGGTGAAATAAGCTTTTGAACCGTTCGGTAGTACTGCAATATTGCCAGATCCAAACCCAATG
>NZ_JAVRBF010000936.1:0-266 GCF_032436805.1 Streptomyces sp. P17
CCGCCATCGCCGTGTGCGGCCTGCTGCAACTCGCCGGGGCGCTGGGGCAGCGGGGGGACGCCTACCGCGACGCCGCGTCCGAGATTCTCGGCTCGCTCATCGCCCACTACGCCACCGGAGGCGCCGATGACACCGACGCGCTGCTGCGGCACGCCGTGTATGCCAAACCGCAGGGCATCGGCATCGACGCGGGCTGCATCTGGGGCGACTACTACTACCTCGAAGCGCTGATGCGCGTCACGCGTCCCGACTGGGTGCCCTACTGG
>NZ_JAVRBF010000937.1:0-266 GCF_032436805.1 Streptomyces sp. P17
GCCCTGAACCGGATTTCCATCCAACTCAGTGCTGCCCAGGATCATGCTTGCTGCCCGGCGGGCCGCACAGCCCGCCAGACCGGCAAAACGCCTGTTCAGGCGCGGCAATCTCAGGCGGCGACCAAAGTCACCCGCGCGAAGCGGCGCTTGCCTACCTGAATCACATATTCACCGGCGTCGAGCGTGAGCCCGCGATCTTCCACTCGCTGACCATCAATCCGCACACCGCCTTGCTCGATGTTGCGGTTGGCCTCGGTACCCGAAGG
>NZ_JAVRBF010000938.1:0-266 GCF_032436805.1 Streptomyces sp. P17
TGATTAATAACAGTTACAGCCGTAATATGGCCGACAAACCGATATTCCGCCATACCTACCCTACTGAACCAGAACGTGACCGCGCCAACCTGTGGGGCGATCGTAATTATTTCAGCCATCAAGATCCCAGTGCTGCTATTTCCCCCTGGTTGACGACTAATTTGCAACAACATCCTCAAGCACAAAACAACGGAACAATCAGCGCCGAGCAGATCACTGCACACTGGACCTTTGATCATCGCTGGGATCCGGAAGCCGAATTAGCC
>NZ_JAVRBF010000939.1:0-266 GCF_032436805.1 Streptomyces sp. P17
GATCATCGCCGGCGGCCTCAACGCCAAGGCGGTGGTCTATCCCATCGCGGAAGGAACCAGCCCCGCAACGCGGCTGACCAACTGGGCGGTGCTGGTGAAGATCGGCGACGGCTCGGCGCCGCCGCCGCGCCGCGAGGACTGGTCGCGCGCGGGCAATCGCGACGAGCTGATGCCGCATGTCGCGGTCGCAGCAGGGATATTCCCAGAACTCCGGCGTCGCATTGACCAGTCCCCTGAAATCGATCTGCGGGATCGAGAAGCCCGCG
>NZ_JAVRBF010000940.1:0-266 GCF_032436805.1 Streptomyces sp. P17
TTGAGCTACCTGCAAATAGTGACCGCTTCTGGCAGCAACTGTCTCAACTGGAGGGCGATTACCCGGCTGGCGCGAACCTGGTCGAAGCCATGTTCTGCTTTCAGCGCTGCTCCAAGCTGATTCCGCTGGTTGTTCGTTCAATCAACACAGTGCTTGCAGTTCATTCTGGATGCATGGGCCTAACTCGCAAGGATCGATGCGGCGAGTTCCTGCTTGCGTGTCGTGAAGCGTATGTGAGCATGATCGAGCAATTGCGAATTGCGAGC
>NZ_JAVRBF010000941.1:0-266 GCF_032436805.1 Streptomyces sp. P17
TTCCCTTTTAATACAAGGAAAAGCCTCATCTGATCGTTTTTTATTTGTTAAAATATGTGTTTTTGTCAAGGGCTCTCTTCATTCTTCTCTTTTTGGGGTGTTTTTGGCGTATATTTCACTCCTTTGGAGTTTGCATACTTTATCTCTGGGTTTTTATTTATTGTTGTTTATTTTATACAGTAATTATTACTTTGATATTAATGCGTGTTTTATATTATTGTTTTATATGTTCTTGTATATATAAGCAATGTTTGTATATTTTAAAC
>NZ_JAVRBF010000942.1:0-266 GCF_032436805.1 Streptomyces sp. P17
CGCACGACCGAAGGGACCGGCCTTGGCCTCAGCCTGTGCGCCGCAATCGCTGCCCTGCACACCGCGGTGATCCTGCTTTCGGACAATCATCCAGGCCTCAAGGTGACCCTCCGGTTCCAGACAGCCACCCAAACGGTGTAGCGGCGGCCACGTGTTGGACAGGCCGCTCGGCGCAAGAGACCTTCGCGGGGATCTGGTTGTCTCGGGCGCGGGCGGTGGTCTTCGATGACGCTCGCCGCGCTCCTATACAGTTTCGCAATCTTGCC
>NZ_JAVRBF010000943.1:0-266 GCF_032436805.1 Streptomyces sp. P17
GCAGCCGGCGGCGTCGGTTCGGTCGCGACCGCTGTGCTCTCCTGGCTCGGCTATCACGTCATCGCCTCGACCGGCCGCGCCGCCGAGGAGCCCTATTTGAAGAGCCTGGGCGCCGCGGAGATCATCGACCGCAACGATCTCTCCGCGCCGGGCAAGCCGATGGGCAAGGAGCGCTGGGCAGCGGGTGTCGATGCGGTCGGCTCCCACACGCTGGCCAACGTGTTGGCGCAGACGAAATACGGTGGCGCCGTCGCCGCCACCGGCTT
>NZ_JAVRBF010000944.1:0-265 GCF_032436805.1 Streptomyces sp. P17
CTTAGTGTATGAATACTTGGAATAGTAAACCCTTTATCCACCTTACTTCTTAATCGACAAACTAAAACATCAACAACATTTGTCTGTGGATCAAACTGATGCCCCCATATATACTCTAATATTGCAGTTTTAGTTATTACTTTTTCAGGATTTTCAAGCATAAGTTTAATGAGACCAAATTCTCTTTGATTCAGATTAATTACATTTCCAGCACGCTTTAATTCACGTTTAAGAACATCAAGAGATAATTCACCATATATTATTT
>NZ_JAVRBF010000945.1:0-265 GCF_032436805.1 Streptomyces sp. P17
TCCAGGAGATCGAGAACCTTCCCGGCGATCTGCCGCCGACGGATGATCTCGCCTCCCGGCTTTGCGATTTTCTGGTGGAGGAGGGCTATTTCACGGGCGAGATCTGGCGCACGCGGGATCTGGCAGAGCATGTCAGTTCCAGGGTGCGGGACAATCCGTCAGCGATCATGGACGATCTGGCCGGCGAGATGGCCACGACGAACGCCTATTTTGACGGACCAGACATCGATGAGATCGCGATCGATGTCGGCGAGGATGCGCTGGT
>NZ_JAVRBF010000946.1:0-265 GCF_032436805.1 Streptomyces sp. P17
TCCTACAACAGGAATATCGCTAGCGCGATCCGCGATCCAGTCAGCACGACCCGAGATGTCCATGCTGTAGTATGTGACGGTCTTGATCCATTCCGGGGCGGAATAGTCAACCGGGATCAGGCCCGGGTAACGGATGCCGGGGAAGCGAGCGCGATAAACACCGGCCTCCACGTAAGCGGTCTGCGATTCAACAAACCCGAGGTTTGCCTGCATCGCATCACCAACCATGAGCTGATTCTGACGCATGTTGCGCTCCTTACTGCGG
>NZ_JAVRBF010000947.1:0-265 GCF_032436805.1 Streptomyces sp. P17
GGACCTTTCGGCCATCCAGGCCCTTGATCCACCTACGTCTCCACTTGATGTCGAACTTCTTGAGCGCCGCGTTCCATGTTTGCGACTCCAGAAGTGACTCCTCCAGGGCTCCCCGGAGACCAGAGATGGCCGGGGTGTTTTCGAGGAAAGCCTTCTTCAGCTCCTTGCCTTGGGCCTTCCCACCGCCAACGAACCCACCGACCTTGGCGTCACCGGCTCCGTAGAGGAACGCATAGATGAACGTCTTGGCGATTGCCCTACGGGC
>NZ_JAVRBF010000948.1:0-265 GCF_032436805.1 Streptomyces sp. P17
TTTATGATCCGCACGGCCGGGTCGAGGGCCATTTCACCGACCAGACGGTCAGCGTGCATCTTTACACCAATGGCACGAAACCGTGGTGGCGCAAGAACCCGCCGCTGGCAAATTCCTATGCCGCGCGCATGTGCGCTCAGGTCGGCATCGACCCCTCAGCCGCGCTGGAAAGCTGATCTGAGGGCGGCAGATGATCCGGCTCCGGCCCGCATCGAAGAGCTTGAACGCCAGATCGCCAGGATCCGCCGCCGCCAGCGCAGGAATG
>NZ_JAVRBF010000949.1:0-265 GCF_032436805.1 Streptomyces sp. P17
TCCGGCCAGCCCGAACATTCACTTTGGGCAAGCCCTGGTAGCTCTGGGGTCGCGCACCATCGACTTCCAGCTGAAGTTCAGCTTCTAAACCGATTTCTCCACCCCGGTGAAGCGCAGTACGTCAGAGGCCTCCTTGAAAGAAGGGGGCCTTTGGCTGTCTGGAGAAGAATCCTGTGGACCAGCGGTGAATTACCCGCCGGATGCCGTACCAGCGGCATAGCTCACCTGTATTAAACGTACGAAAACTGAGAGTAGCACCTAAGCC
>NZ_JAVRBF010000950.1:0-265 GCF_032436805.1 Streptomyces sp. P17
GCCTGCACGGGGCATTTTTCATCATGGACCTCCGACTCTGTATTTTCTAACGCTCGCCACGTGGGGGCATCCCTGCCCCCACCCGACTCTCGTTGGCTGCTGTTATTCCGCAACTCAGCAAAATATCCTCAGCATCCATTTTGTGGTCATTTGAAGCTTGTTCTCGGTCGGGTTTCCCCCACCTGGCGAGCGAAGAAAATCAATCAGAGTCTCCGCTAAGTGATTCAAAATACCCCGTGCAGGCTTACAGTTTAGCAATGTGCTG
>NZ_JAVRBF010000075.1:0-34932 GCF_032436805.1 Streptomyces sp. P17
ATCATGCTGATGTCACGGCGCCTGGCGGGCACGAAGGACGCCAAACACCGGAAATGATCAGTTTGTTCACGGGCTCTCAGCGCATCCGGGTCACGGTAGTGGTGCTCCATGCAGGTCACCTTCACGGTCATGGCCTGGGCCTCGCCCATGTACAAGATCCTCGTGAACGGGAACGAGCCCCGGCGGTCGACCGGCTCGAGCACACCACTGACCTGCGTGCGAACCCGGGGCTGGCCGCCTTCTTCGGTGAAGATGTTCGTGAGGCAGTAAAGATTGCGGTACGCAAGGCGTGACGCCGTTCTGCCACGAGCAGCTCGCCTGCCAAGTCTCCGCTCTCACCAGCGCTCAGCGGGCCGCCGTCCGCCTCCCGGTCGGCCACGGCCACTTCCCGCTTCCGGGCGTGCAACGCCCGCAGGCACTCGCGCTGAGCGGTGCGTGCCAGCCAGCCCGGCAGCGCGGCCGGCTCCCGCAGCGAGTCCAGCAACTGGGGTTGCTGTCAGTGCTCTGTGTCATGATGCGGACGGTCCCAGGGAGTTGGGCCGCGGTCTGTTGATTGCCAAGGGGTTGGGAATGGGCGCGGGTACGGAGCCGGACGGGCTCGTCCAGGTCCGATGAGGAGTGGGAGCGGTTTCTGCGCGAGTCGGCAGCAGGTGCCGCCGACGCGCCCAAGGAGCCGTCGGCGCGGGCCCGCGAGGTGGCCAAACGGCTGCGCGCGGAACCCAGCAGGGGCATGGAGGGCTGGCGCAGCTACCCGCCTGCGCGGCCCAGGCAGCGCACGAGCTGGTACGTGGTCGGGCTGCTGGCCTCGCTGGTGCTGTTGGTGGTGGCGCTCGCGCCGGAGCGGATAGTGGACTTGTTCACCGACGACGACTCCACGCCTATGGCGGCCGAGACCGCCCGCCCCACCCAGGCACCCCGGGCGGAGGAGGCCCAACGCCCCACCGTGCAGGAGCCGTTCCGCGGATCGCCGGCGGCGAGATGGGCGAGCGGAGCCGCGGGGATCGCCGTGCCGAAGGCCAGGGCGGTCGGCTGGATGAGCGCGGGCGAGGTCGAGCAGGCTCTCGCCCGCAGCCGAGACTTCCTTGTCGCGTCCGGCCTGGACCGCGGGGTGCTGCGGGGCGAGCGCCCCGAGGAAGCGATTGCACTGATCAGCCCGCACCAGAAGGACGTCCAAGACCTTCTGAAGACCGCTTTCCGAACCCCGACCGAGAAGGACGACCCCCTCCTCCTCTTCAGCCGCTTCCAGCCCTCCGACACCCAACTGGTCGGCGACATCGTGAAGACCCGGGGCCGGCTCACCTACCGTGAGGGCGAGCGCGGCGCGCTCCAGGTGACCGCAGACGTCACCTTCGTCTACCCGGTCAGCCGCGCGGACGCGAGCGACGACGAGATCGTGCGCACGATCGTCCGGCGTGAACTGGTCCTGAGCTGGGACAACCCTGACAAGGTGATCACCGAGCCGGGCACGTTCTCGATCGTCTCGTACAAGTACGACGTCACCAACGGCGGCTGTGGCACCACCACGGGCTACTTCACCCCGCCCTTCGGCACGGACCGCGGAGCGGACGAGACCGGCACGCAGATCGACCCGTACGACCGCAGCGCGCCGGTCGGTCAAGGCGCGTCCGCCGGTGAGAATTGCGGGAGGGCGACGCGGTCCTAGCCAGGAGCTGGAAGCCCTGGTGGAGCGCGCCGCGGACGACCCGAGGCGGCTGTGGAGGCACTTCGCGCTTGCAGGGGCGCGAACGGTTTGCCGCAGCCGGTTGAGGACCGAGCTCAGCGGGTCCTCAAGCCGCACAGGCTCTTCGACGCGGTTGATGTGCATCGCGGCCACCGCGCCGTTGTGCGCCGGTGATGCACAGGGCTTCCGGATGGCCGGCCAAAGCCTCCTCCAACTCCGACCACAGGCCGTCGGCGAGGGCCTGGACGCGGGCTGCCACAGCGGAAGGCGCCTGGACAGACATGCGGGCGTGTGACCGGTGCGATCGCGCCGTACCGGTCGATGCGCTTCCCGGGCGGTGGGTGGGCGGGCGGATCAGCGCAGGCCGGCGAAGAGGTCGTTCTCGGGTACGGCCGCGCCGGTGGCGTCCTGGACACGGACGAAGGTCTCCATGCCCATCAACTCGCCGAACCGCTCCTTGCCCATCCTGAGGAAGAAGATGTTCTCGCCCTGACTGGCGTGCGCGGCCAGCGCGTCGAACTTCTGACCGCTGAACGCGGTGGTGTCCACCCACGTGGTGATCTCATCATCGGGCAGGCCGATCTCGGCCAGCGCGGCGGCCTCGACAGGATCCGGCTCCGGCATGTCCTCGTGGAACTCGCGCATGACCTCCCCGAACCGCTGCATCATCGAGCGGGGCATCGTCGTCCAGTACACCTTCGGCGTCAGCGCCGTCATCTCAAGCGCCGCCATCGTGATGCGGTGGGCCTGGATGTGGTCGGGATGGCCGTAGAAGCCGTTCTCGTCGTACGTGACCACCACGTCAGGCCGGTAGTGCCGCATCAGTTCCGCAAGCCGGACTGCGCCTTCCTCCACGGGTGTCTGCCAGAAGGACCCGGGGGCGTCGTTGCCCGGCCAGCCCGCCATCCCGGAGTCGGCATAGCCCAGCATCTCCAGATCGCTGACCTTAAGGACGTCACAGCTCGCCTCAAGTTCCTGACGGCGCATCACGGCGACCGCCGCCGGATCGTGCCCCGGATCGCCCGGCTTGACACCCCCCGGCCCATCCCCGCACCCGCCGTCGGTACACGTCACCAAAACCGTGCGGATGCCCTCCGCCGCGTACCGCGCAAGAACCCCACCGGTTCCGGTGGCCTCATCATCGGGGTGCGCGTGTACTGCCATAAGCGTCAAAGGCCGGTCAGTCATAAAACAGTCCTCCTGCACAAGCACGTCGTGGTCCAAACAGCGCGGCAGGCATGCCGCAATCCTGGGGCCCGGATCCTGAGTGGCGCAGGCGACCTTGTGGTCTCCGTGATCCCCGCCCCTGCAGCGCCGGGCCCCTTGGTCGATGCAACCGTCCCGGCCACGCCGGCTGTTCCCGACGCGGCCACCCGGCCCCTTCCAGACGCCGGGGTCTTCCATCGAACGAGGCACAGGCACGGCCTGCATATCTCAGCACCCACGCCGGACCCGACGTGCATGCGGCACCCGCCGTTGAGATTCCGACACGAAAATTTTCAGACCCTGCAGGACCCTCATACGGCGAAGGCCGATGCTGGTGACGTACCTGTACCGGCCCCACACCCAGCCGAGGCCGACCGCGGCGTCGCTGACCCCCGCCTCGTCCAAGGCCTCCTCGTCGCCGGCGGCCCACCCCCTGGACGATCCGGTCCCCCGTGGCAGACGTGGAGCGTGCGCAACGACGTGACGCACCGGCGCGGCCGGTAGGCCTGCGACTGGTGGAGCGGATGAGCTGACCCCGGATACCACGCCCTTCACGGTCAGGCGGGCAAGGAGGCAGTGGCGGGCGGCGTTATGCGGCGCCCCGTGCGCGACGCGGTCCCGATGCACTCCAGGCTCCTCCGGGACCGGGGCGCGGGCGCGCCGTCCAGCCAGCCGCGCGCGGTGCGCTCGGTGACCGTCAGCCCGGCCGCTGGCTTCGTAACTGACGGGCGGCACCGCTTGTCACCGAGTGGGGACAGCCCTTGGTGACCGCAGGCCAAGAACATGTCGATGAGAACTGACACCGGTCGTGGGCGCACTGCGGCGTGACGCTGCGGGGATCTCCGAGTCCTCCACCGGTCGAGATCGCTGCCCGAGAACGCGCTTCCCCGCCTCTTGGTGACCACGACGTCGCCCTGCCGGGGCACTACGTCGTCATGGATCTCGGTGCCAGGGGCCCCTCGGTGAACAGGCCGGCCCGCACGGCGTTCGTCATCACCCTGTTGCGGGGGCTGACTTCTGGATCGCCCGGCCGTAACCCGAGCACCACGTAGATCACGGTGATACCTGCAGCCCGGGCACCGTCGATCGCCCTGCGCAGGCGTGGCAGATATCCGGAACCGTCATCGGCGATGGCCACGACGTCCCGTTGGACGTCCATCACCAGAAGTGCGCTGTTCGCCATGCTCGCCGTCCCTTCTCCATTGGGAAACAGGAGCAAGTCTGGTGGATCAACCGCCTCAAGGCCGTGCGTACCGACCTCACACTCCGCGCGCTCCACGCCGTCCGCAACCTCGGCATCCTCGCCCATGTGGACGCCGGCAAGACCACCGTGACGGAGCGGATCCTGTTCCTGACCGGTGCCGTACACAAGCGGGGCGAGGTGCACGAAGGCACCACCGTCACCGACTTCGACTCCCAGGAACGCGACCGGGGCATCACCATCTTCGCGGCGACGGTCAGCTGCGACTGGGACGGACACCGGATCAACCTCATCGACACCCCGGGACACGTGGACTTCGCCGACGAGGTGACGCGCTCGCTGCGCGTCCTCGACGGCGCGGTGGCGGTGTTCGACGCCGTCGCCGGCGTCGAACCGCAGAGCGAGGCGGTGTGGCGGGAGGCCGACCGGCACGGCGTCGCGCGCCTGGCGTTCGTCAACAAGATGGACCGCGCGGGCGCCGACCTGGACGCGGCCGTCGCGTCGATCCGGGAACGGCTGGGCACCACCCCCCTGGTGGTGCAGTTGCCGATCCGCCACGAGGAGGGGTTCAAGGGCGTCGTCGACCTGGTGCGGATGCGGGCCGTGGTGTGGCCCTGCGACACCGGCGCGTACGAGGAACGCCCGGTGCCCGAGTCCTTGCGCGTCGAGGCGCTGCGGCGCCGGCGGGCGCTGGAGGAGGCCGTCGCCGAACTGCACCCGCGGGCGCTGGAGGAGTACTGCACGGGCGGCGCGGTCTCGGAGACGGCACTGCGCACGGCGCTGCGCGAACTGACCGGCACGGGTGAGGCGGTGGTGGTGCTGTGCGGTTCGGCGTACCGCAACCGTGGCATCGAGCCGTTGCTGCAGGCAGTGGTGGCGTATCTGCCGTCGCCGGCGGACGTGCCCGCCGTGCGCGGCACGATCGACGGAAGGGAACAGGAGCATGCCGCTGATCCCACGGCGCCCTTGGCCGCGCTGGCCTTCAAGGTGCGCGTGGCGCCCACCGGCCGGATGACGTTCCTGCGGATCTATTCGGGCGTATTGCGAAAGGGGGACACGGTGCTGGACATGGGCGTGGGGCGCACCGAACGGGTCGGCCGGATCCTGCGAGTGCAGGCCGACCGGCACACCGAGACGGACCTGGCCGTGGCGGGGGACATCGTCGCCGTGATCGGTCCGAAGTCGGCGCGTGCCGGTACGACGTTGTGCGCCCCCTCGGCGCCGCTCGTGCTGGAACCGCCCGGCACGGCCGACCCGGTGGTGTCGGTGGCCGTCGGGGCCCGACTCGGCCAGGACACCGACCGGCTGGCCTCGGCGCTGGCCCGGCTGGCAGAGGAGGATCCGTCGCTGGTGGTGCGTACCGATCCGGAGACCGGCCAGACGCTGCTGTCGGGCCTGGGCGAGCTGCATCTGGAGGTGGCGGTGGAGAAACTGCGCCGTGACCGGGGCCTGGAGGTCTCGGTGGGCCGTCCGCAGGTGTCGTACCGGGAGACCGTGGTCCGCGGGGTGACGGGGCTGGTGTACCGGCACGTCAAACAGGACGGCGGCGCCGGGCAGTTCGCCCATGTGGTCCTCGACGTCGAGCCGTTGGACGCTCCGGACGGCGAGGCCGGCTTCGCGTTTTGTTCGACGGTGGTCGGCGGCCGCATCCCGCGGGACTTCGCCCGCGCGGTCGAGGCCGGTTGCCGTGACGCGCTGACGGAGGGTCCGCTGGGCGGTCATCCGGTCACCGGCGTGCGGGTCACGCTCACCGACGGAGCCACGCACACCAAGGACTCCTCGGAGCTCGCGTTCCGCGCCGCCGGCCGGCTCGGACTACGGGAAGCCCTGCGGGCCTGCGCCATGCGGCTGCTGGAGCCGGTCGCCGAGGTGACGGTGACCGTGCCGCAGGACTGTGCAGGGGCGGTCCTGGGCGATCTGGCGGCGCGCCGCGGACGGGTGTCGGCGTCGGCGACGCGCGGCACTACGGCGGTGGTGACCGCCACGGTGCCGCTGGCCGAACTGTTCGGATACGCCTCGCGCCTGTGCGGACGCACCCAAGGCCGGGGCACGTTCACCACCCGCCCGGCGGGCTACGCGCAGGTTCCGCAGGGCCTGACGGCGGGGGCGACGGGACGGTAGCCCGCCGATGAGCCGGCCCCGCACTCCACGGAGTGCGGGGCCGGCTCGATGGAATGAGCAGCCGACCGGCCCAAGTTTCCCCGCCCCTGCGGAGAACTTGGCCACCCAGCCCGGTGAAGTGGCCGCGTGGCCGGGACCGCTGCCGATCGACGCCCTGTACCGCAACTTGGCTCCGGCCCCCGTCGAGGAGTTGCCGACGCCGGGCATGGCCAGGCCGAACACAGCGAAGATCGTCACCTCCCGGCGTGCCCCGGCACCCACCGGGGTCCGCGCACCGGTGTCCCGTCGGAGCGCATGTACGGCTGAACGAAAGACATCTGGTCCTCCCCCGAAACGGTCATGAATATCCTCACCCGCCATACTCAGGATGCCTTCTGGTCGGCGGGCTTCTCGATCCCGGTGGTCAGCCGTGCCCCTCGGAAGAGCACCGGGCCTCCTGCACCGCGGGCGCGAGCTGCCGCACCCAGGGTGGCCCCCACCCGATCGCCCGTCTGGCCAGGAGGCGGTCCCTGTCGTGCAGATCCGCCACCGCTCCCATGACCAGCCGACTTCCCGTCCCCAGCCCTGTCACACCAGGTGCCGTGATCGATTCGGCTTCCGCGCCGCCGGGCCTTGCGGTGAGCCCCGGGAGGGCCTGGACGAGGCCCGCGGCAGGGCTCCACCGCGTCAGGATTCAAGGCGTCGGCGGTCCTCCTCGTCCCACTTGCGGGTGTCGCGCGGCTGTACGTACGGCTCCTCTTCGGCCGGGTGACCGCCCGCGACGGCGCGCTGGCGGGCCAGCTCGGCGTCGAACTCCAGGCCCAGCAGGATCGCCAGATTCGTGATCCACAGCCACACCAGGAAGATGATCACGCCGGCGAAGGTGCCGTAGGTCTTGTTGTAGGAGGCGAAGTTCGCCACGTACACCGCGAACCCGGCCGAGGCGACCATCCAGATCACCAGCGCCAGGAAACTGCCCGGCGTGATCCAGCGGAAGCCGCGGACCTTCGCGTTCGGTGTCGCCCAGTACAGGATCGCGATCATGATCGCGACCAGGACGATCAGCACCGGCCACTTCGCGATCGACCACACCGTCAGCGCCGTGTCGCCTACCCCCAGCGCCGTGCCGATCTCCTGGGCCAGGCCGCCGGTGAACACGACGATCACCGCGCTGATCACAGCCAGGACCATCAGCACCACCGTCACGCCGACGCGGACGGGCAGCACCTTCCAGACCGGGCGGCCCTCGGGAACGTCGTAGACGGCGTTGGCGGCCCTGATGAACCCGGCGACATAGCCGGAGGCCGCCCACACCGCGAGCAGCAGACCTACGATCGCCATGATCGAGCCGATCCCGGCATTGCCCTGCATCTGCTGCACCGCGTTGCTCAGGACATCCCGCGCCGCGCCCGGGGCCAGGTTCTGGATGTTGTCCAGCACCTGCTGCGACGCCGACTGCCCCACGACCCCGAGCAGCGAGATCAGCGCCAGCAGCGCCGGGAACAGCGCCAGGATGCTGTAGTAGGTCAGCGCCGCGGCCCGGTCGGTCAGCTCGTCCTTCTTGAACTCCTTCAGCGTGCCTTTCAGCACCGCCATCCAGGAGCGTTTGGGCAGGTCCGTCGGAGTCTCCGGCGCCTGCTGCTCCACCTGCTCTTCCGGCCCGGTCTCAGGCGCCCGCGCGGTCTCGGCCTTCTGGTCGGTCGCGCCATGCCCGCCGTGCCTTCCATGCCGTTTCAACGTCCGTACCATGCCGCACGAGTATCCGGGCGAGCATCACCTATAAACCTATTCGCGGCATAACATGACAAGATCGACGAAATCGGCCTCGGCCGCGGGCTCGGGCTCCCGCCACCTTGCGAATGAGTACTATCGCAGGCTCGGACATGCACGACGCCCCGCCGTCCGGACCGTACAGGCCTGGAGACGGGGCGAGACGGGCAAGCCCGGCCGGTGGGTTCACTGGCCGGGCTTCTCCGTGCGTCGTCAGGCGGGAGTGATGTTCTCCGCCTGCGGGCCCTTCTGGCCCTGCGTGATGTCGAATCGCACCTTCTGGCCTTCCTGGAGCTCGCGGAAGCCCGTGCTGGCGATGTTCGAGTAGTGGGCGAAGACGTCGGGGCCGCCGCCGTCCTGCTCGATGAAGCCGAAGCCCTTCTCGGCGTTGAACCACTTCACAGTGCCTGTAGCCATGTGTCTGTCTCCTTCAAGGGGACTCGTATCGGACCCCGCACCATGCGGGACCCGGAGGTGATCGCCCTGGTCCGGAGAGGCGTTGAACAGCAAAAACGCCCGTGACTGCGATCACGGGCGAACGGGACTTCGGAACCACGACTGCTGATCACGACGCTACACCGGCTGGTGACGCTCGGCCACTGAAACACAAAGTTCGTCTCGCAAGCTGTGTGACGGCGGCCAAGCCCAAGCCGGCCGAAAGGGGACGTCGCGGGCGTACAGCTGGGCCACGGGCAGGAGGGGAAACGGGGCCGTCGAACCACGGGCGGCCCGCGCTGATCCGCTTCTCGGTCTCCAGTTCCCCGTGGGTCCACTCGGGCGCCTGAGGGTCGCGGCGCAGCCGCTCGGTCGCTTCCTCGCGGACCTGGGGCGGGGGTGCAGCCGGGTCGCCGTATGCGCCAGCGGGGCCAGTTGAGGAAAGAGCGCAGTCACGTCGACTGGCCGCGGCGGGGTGGTACGGATGGCGTTCACAGCGGTGATGCTGCCGGTGGCGTCTGACAATGGGTGCACCGATCCACGTCAGTTGACACCACACAGCTTCCCTGAGGTAGCAGGCAGACCTGAGGAAGATGCCAGCGATGGGGAGTCCGGCCAGGGAGATGGTCGCGGTCTTCTCGTAGCGCGTGGCGATGCCGCGCCACTGCTTCAGGCGGTTGACGCACGGTTCGACGGTGTTGCGCTGTTTATAGGTCTCGCGGTCGAACGCCGGCGGTGCCCCGGCCCGGCTGCCCCGCCGCAGCCGATGGCCACGTTGATTTGCTGGCCCGGGGATCACCGCACGGATGCCGCGCTTGCTCAGGTGATCGCGGATCGCGCAGGAGGAACACGCCTGCGAAGGATCCGGGCGACGAGGAGGTCCAGGAATGATTCAGGTGGTCTGGGGCCAGGCGCGCAGCAGGGCGGCGATCTTCTTGGCTGTGCAGTCCGGAGCGCGCAGCAGATCGCGGAGGGCGAGGGCGTCTTCGCGGGTGGGCTTGACCGGGATGCCGGAGGCCTCCAGGTACATCACGCCGGTCGCGGCGGCGACGGCCATGTTGGAGCGCTCCAGCCAGCGGCAGCGGCCGAGGATGTGCACCAGTGCAGCGGCGCGGGCGTAGGGACCGTCGTAGACAGGTGTTTCCAGGAGTTCGGCTCGGTGGCAGGCGACCGCCGCCACCGGCACGCCGAAGTCGTCGGGAGCCGGACCCCCGGCGCCGGCGAGTTCCGCGACTTGCAGGATCCAGGGGACGTCGATGTGCAGGTCCATTACGCGGCATGCGCTCCGGTGGCCTGGTGGTCCGCGTGCTCCGCCTCGTCGAAGAGCGCCTGGTGCTCGTCGAGGAACCGGCGGGCGGCGTCCAGGCCCCGGTGCCTGAGCCCTTCGGTGTCTTCGCGCACCAGGATGGCGATGTAGTCGCCGAGGCTCAGTCCGCGGTCAGCGGCACGGGCTTCGGCCAACGCTTTGATCTCACTGTCCACGCGGGCACCGAGCTGTGTCTTCGCCATACCTCGATGGTAACAGCTGTTACCAGACTCCGCGTCGCCCTCCGCGTGGACAGACGCCGAGCCGCCGGCGGGCTCGCGGCAGGTCGTGCAGCACTCGCCGTCCGCCATGATCGTCGTGTCCCAGCGGGACATCCGAGGGGAGCAGGTTCTTCCCGCTGTGGAACAACCAAGAACGACGGACCATCCCCACGGGCGCGAGGAGCATGCGGCTGCCCCAGCCGACCGAGGGCGCCTTGCGGGCAGCCAACTCACTGCAGGACACCGAGAAGTTCCTGGCCCTCAGCCGTGATCCGCTTCTGGAGGAGTTCCTCCGCCGACTGCAGGGGCACCCGGTCAGCGACGACGGGCGAGCCGGCATCTGTGCCGGGCCCTGACCGTCTACGGGATCGGCCTGGTGTCGGCGTACGCTGAACGTGGACCTGGCAAGATTTCCGTGCAGGCGGGGTGTGCCACTATGCGCCGGTGACGCTCCGTCACAGGTGGTGATGCGGCCTTCGGTGATGCCGGAGTTGAATGGGGTGGTGATGCCCTGCACGACCGCGGCTGATCCTCGCGGATCCCGGTTCGTTTCCCTTCGGGCCAGGGCAGGCCCCCGGGTGCGGGACCGGGAGGTTGCGCTGCGTCCGCCGCCGGGTCCGCATACCGGACACCTCCCGCTTGCCGCCGTACCGACCCGGTGGGCCCGTCCTGAGCCGCGTCCGCCGGGCTGGTCACCGATACTGAGAAAATGGGCAGACTTGGGCGAAACGTCCTGGCGAGCCGACGGGGCGACCGTGTGCCGCCGAAGGCCGGGCCGACGGAAACCGGCCCGGAGGCCCGTCATCATGCGGCCGGCCGACGTGTGCTGTCGTTGCTGAAACCGCGCAGCGTCGCCGGTCAGGTCTTCTTGCTGCAGCTGGTGGTCCTCCTGCCGCTCATCGCCACGGCCGTGGTGGTGCTCGTGATCCAGGACCGCAACCGCGCGATCCAGGAGGCCGGCGATCGGTCACTGGTGGCGGCCGAGTCGTTCGCGAACGCCAGGGGTACCGCGGAGGCGATGACGAGCGATGACCCGACGGCGGCACTCCAGCCGTATGCCGAGGCGGTGCGCAAGAAGACCGGCGTCGACTACGTCGTGGCGCTGAGCCCCTACGGCTTCCGGTGGACGCACCCGGACCCGGACCAGATCGGGAAGCACGTCTCCACCTCCTACGGCGAGGCGCTCGAAGGCGAGCCCCACCAGACCACGTTCGACAGCAGTCTGGGCAAGGCGGTCGACTCGACGGTGGCCGTCTTCGACGAGAAGGGGACCGCGGTCGGCCTCGTGACCGTGGGGGTCACGGTGGACAAGGTGACCAGTGTGGTGCAGCACCAACTGCCGGTGATCTTCGCCGCGGGCGGTGCCGCGCTGCTTTTGGCCGCGGGTGGGTCGGCGCTGGTCAGCGGGCGCTTGCGGCGCCAGACCCGGGGTCTGGGGCCGGTTGAGATGACCCGCATGTACGAGCACCACGAAGCGGTGCTGCACGCGGTCCGTGAAGGCGTGCTCATTCTGGACGGTGACGGAAGGCTGCTGCTGGTCAACGACGAGGCGCGCCGACTGCTCGCACTGCCGCCGCAGGCCGAGGGCAGGCCGGTCACCGGACTCGGGCTGAGCCAGGCCCTGGCCGAATTGCTGGAATCGGGCCGGGCGGCCACGGACAAGGTCTTCCCGGCCGGGGACATCCTGCTCGCAGTCAATGTGCGGCCGGTGGGCCCGAAAGGGGGCAGCGTGGCCACCCTGCGGGACACCACGGAACTGCGCGCCCTCGCCGGCCGAGCGGACGTGGCGGGCGGGCGCCTGCGACTGCTCTACGAGGCCAGCACGCGGATCGGTACCACCCTCGACATGAAGCGCACCGCCGAGGAGCTGACCGAGGTGGCGGTCCCGCGCTTCGCCGACTTCGCCACCGTAGAGCTGGTGGAGCCCGTGCTGCTCGGTGAGGAACCGGCAGGGGCGCGTCTGGACATGCGCCGCATCGCAGCCGCGGGCATCCGGGAGGATGCGCCCCTCTACCCCGTCGGGAGGCTGATGCGCTACGCACCCGACAACCCCGTGGCCATCGGGGTGACCACCGGACGGCCGGTCCTGGTGGCGCACCTCGCCGGGGCCGGTGGATGGCGGGCCCAGAACCCGGAGCGGGCACGGAAAGTGATCACCTACGGTATCCACTCCATGATCTCGGTGCCGCTCCGGGCCCGAGGCCAATTGCTCGGGGTCGTGGAGTTCTGGCGTTCGGAGCAGGACCCCTTCGAGCCGGACGACCTGTCCCCCGCCGAGGAACTCGCCGCCCGGACTGCCGTGTGCATCGACAACGCGCGCCGCTACACCCGCGAGCACACCACGGCCGTCACCCTCCAGCGCAGCCTGCTGCCCGGCGCGCTCCCCGAGGTGTCCGCCTTGGAGGTCGGGCACCGGTACCTGCCTGCCCAGGCGGGGGTGGGCGGCGACTGGTACGACGTCATCCCGCTGCCGGGGACCCGCGTGGCCCTGGTGGTCGGCGACGTCGTCGGACACGGTCTGCACGCCGCCGCGACGATGGGTCGCCTGAGGACCGCGGTGCACAACTTCGCCGCCCTTGACCTGCCTCCGGACGAGCTTCTCGCGCACCTGGACGACCTGATCACCCAGATCGACCAGGACGCGGCAGCCCAGGGCAAGACCGATACGGTCACCGGTGCCACCTGTCTGTATGCGGTCTACGATCCGGTCTCCGGGCGGTGCGTCGTTGCCCGCGCCGGTCATCCCGGTCCGGCGCTGGTCGCACCCGACGGCTCCGTGACCTTCCCCGACATTCCCGTCGCCCCGCCACTCGGCGTGGGAGGAGGTCTGCCGGTCGAGACGGCCGAACTCCGGCTGGCCGCCGACAGCCGACTGGTCCTCTACACCGACGGCCTGGTCGAGACCCGGGGCCGTGACATCGACATCGGGCTCGCCATGCTGAGGGAGGCGCTCGCCCGTACGGACGGCGCCACCCCGGACGACACCTGCCGGGCGGTGCTCGACGCGATGCTGCGCACCAGGTCGAGTGACGATGTCGCCCTGCTCGTCGCACGCACCCGGCTGCTCGACCCGGAACAGGTGGCGGAGTGGGAGGTGCCCCACGACCCCGCGGCCGTTCCTCGAATCCGCGCCGAGGCAACCCTCAGGCTGGCAGCCTGGGGGCTGGGTGAGGCGGTCTTCACGACGGAGCTGATCCTCAGCGAACTGGTCACGAACGCCATCCGGTACGGAAAGAGCCCCATCCGTCTGCGACTGCTGCACGACCGCGACAGCCTGATCTGCGAGGTCGCCGACAGCACCAGCACCTCCCCACACCTGCGCCGCGCAGCCTTCACCGACGAAGGGGGCCGTGGTCTGTTTCTCGTCGCGCAGATGTCCCGCCGCTGGGGGACCCGGTACACCGACCGCGGGAAGATCATCTGGGCTGAGCAGGCACTCGATGCCGGAGCCGCCGGAGACCTCAGCGGTCTCCTCATGGCGGACCTGTGAAGCGGTACGGAAACCGGGCCGCCGCGCGCCCCTGGGTGCGCGCACGCCCGGAGCGTTCAGGGGCCGTCGTCGACCGTGAGGTACGGGATCTTGGCCGGGTCCTGGCCGAAAGCGGCCCCGAGATAGACGGCCGACAGTTTGGCGAGCGTGCCGTCGTCGATCAGCTGCCTGATGATCCGGTCCAGCACGTCCTTGTCGGGCGACCGCTTCGGGTACAGGGCGCCGTAACCCTGGTCGGTCCGGTACTGGCCCACGAGGCGCACCCTGCTTTCCTGCTTCTGGGGATACGCCAGCAGAATGGTCGTGTCGTGGACGACTGCGTCGATCCGGCCCTCCTCCAGCGCCGTGATCAACTCCGGGTCGTTGGCGAAGGCGGTGACGGGCTTGGTCGGCTTGATGCGGTTCTGGACGAACTCCTCGCCCGTGGTGCCCTCGGCCACTCCGATCCGGACGTCACGGATATTGTCTTCGTTGATCTTCTCACCGTCCCTGATCAGCAATCCCAGGGTCGAGGACAGATAGGGCGGGGAGAACTCGGCGACCTTGCTCCGTTCCGGGGTGATCGTGATCTGCGCCAGGGCCAGGTCGAAGTCCTTGGTCCGGCCGGACACGACCTCCGGGAAGGGCGCGTTCTCCACCTTCACCCGGTCCAGTCCGGACCGGTAGGCGATGTTGGCGGCCATGCAGTACTCGTAGCCGCTCGTGACGGAGTCCGGGGTATCGCCGTTCCACCAGCCGGGCGCGGGCAGGGTCGTTTTGACCGTCAGGGCACCCGCAGTCTCGGGTGACATGCGAAACTCCCCGTACTTCCCCGAAACCGGGCAGTCGCCGTACTGGACGTCCGACGATTCCGACCCGCCCTGGTCACAAGCCGCTGTCGCGACGATGAGCGCCACGCTGACAGCCAGAGAGACGGTCGCTGCCGCGGCGCGCATCTTTGCACCTCCGGTAGGGGCATACTCCTTGAGTCACCATAAATCACCCCGAACCATACGACTGCCGGAGCCACGTGGGAGGACTCCGGATCGCGGGTCCGGTCGCCCGTCTTCCGGCGGGGCCGCAGTGGCCGCCGGAGCACGAACCATTTCCCGGTCGTGCCGCGCCGCGGCCGGTCCGCACTCCGGCGTGATCAGCCTGCCATGGCTCCTCGATGCTCCGGAACGAGGTCGGCGACGACGCCCTGCGCGCGGGCCCGTCGTATCCGGGACCGGGCCCGGGCCCGGCGGATTCTCGGTTCCTGCACAGGGTCCTTGCCTACCACGGGTGGTCACTGCTCCCCCTGACGCGGTGCGAGCGGTCCCGTCTTGGGGGCCACGCATTTGTCAGCGATGGTCTTGTCGCCCGCCGCTGAGCCCTCCAGACAGAGCCGGCCACCGTTGATGCGCAGGTCGAGAAGGAACCGTCGCGTCATGCGCAGCCTCCGGTCAAGGCCGTTCGCTGCACATGAGGACGCGTACTCAACAGCGGGAAGGACTTGCCATCTCCGTCCCTGGGAAACGCTGCAACCTGCTCGGCCAGGCCGGGCGACAGCCGGCGTGCGGACGGGGTTCGCTTGCGGGTCGGTACGGCCTCCTATGTGGTGATCCCGTGGGCTCGGGTCCCGCCCGAAGATCACTGCCGGCCGCACGGTCAGGGGACCGTGGGGCCGGCAGTGGGTGTTGTTTGCTGTGGGTCAGTCGGCCGGGGTCAGGGCGACCTCGGCGCTGCCCGAGAGGGACGGCAGGCCGTCCGGGGGAGAGTCCTTGTAGGTGGCGTTGAAGACCGCCTTCAGGTTGTCCGCACCGGCGTGACCGCCGTCCACGAACGTCTTGAACGATCCGGAGCAGCCACTGCTCGAGGAGAGCGGGTGACCGTGCGAGTCGTGGCCCAGGATGAACGAGACACTGACCTTCGAGCAGTCCACCGGCTGGTCGTCGGTGACGGTGACCTGCCAGGTGACCGTGTCACCCCAGCGGAACGGCGTACCGCCGTGCGGAGCCGGGTCGGTGGTGAGCGAGACGACCGGCGCCTTGTTGCCGACCACGACGGGAACCGACACGGAGGCCGAGCGCCCGGTGCGGTCGGTGACCTTCAGCGTGGCGTCGAAGACGCCGTTCTCGGTGAAGGTGAGCGCTCATCGACGAAGCCACCGCCCACGCCTTCGACGAACTCACCCAGCGCTATGTGGACGGACTCGCACAGCACGGCGGGCAGCGCGGCGCCGCCCAGGAGGCGCTGATCGACGCCTACCTCTCCCCCGAACACCGCGACAGCCCGGCGGACGGGTGCCCCGTCGCCGCACTCGCCACCGACATGGCGCGCGAAGGCGAAGACCGTGGGGCCCGCCGGATCTACACCGAGGGCGTGCGCGACTTCGCCGAGTGGCTCGCCACCGAGGACCAGGACGGCATCACCAGGCTGTGCACCATGTTCGGCGCACTCGTCCTGGCCCGAGCCACCAGCGGTTCCCCGCTCTCCGAGGAGATCCTCACGGCTGCGCGCGCGGCATTGACGGCAGCCGACTGATCAGTGCCATGCTGCCGGGCAGCCGGCCGCGGGACATCAGGCACGGCCCCAGACTTCCGCGACAGCAGCGAACTATGCCTGACCAGCACAGACCACCGGGAGTTGAGCGTTCCGTCCGTCTTCCTCGGTGGGCCCGCCTGTTGGACCCTCAAATTCAGCAACAGCGGGCGGGCCGTCGACGGACTGCGGACTACGCCGGGACAAGGACGGTGAGCCATTCCGCTTCACGTGCCCGGTACCCGTAACGGTCCATCAGGCCTGACACGATCGCAGGGACGTGGCCGGCTCCGTAGACGATGGCTACCCGGATCGGTTCGTCGGCGCGCTCCGCGAGGAGCTCACCGAGCGCGTCGAGCAGCCGTTTGTCGCGCCGATCGGTCAATGCATGCTCCAAAGGATCGTCGGCCATCATTTCCGCGCGCAGCGTCGACGGCAGATCGTCGACCGCCAGGTCCTCGTCGAGGAACGCGCGCGGACCGCGCAGGGCGAATACCAGGCCCATGGCGGGAGCCCCGGCCATGAGGAGCGCGTACGTCCACCGTGGCAGTGCCTTGAGGTCCGCGATTGCCTCTGCCGCGGTCACGTCCGGTTTGATGACCGGCACGGACTCGGGGAGCAGCACCTCATCGCGTTGTTCCTGCAGGCCGTTGCGCCGACGCCGTGGGGCGAACCGGTAGGCGAGCGTGAGGGCACTGATCCCGGCTGACTTCCCTCGGATTCCTTCCATGACGATGAGGTCGCACTCCCTGAGCCTGAGGCGGACTTGGGCGTAGAACGTCGGTGAAGCCACATGCAGCATCGGGAAGACGACGAATTCAAGTGGTGTGCCTGTCCGTCTCATGGTGATGACGGCAGATCGGACGGCATACCCGGTCACCTCGATGATCTGCATGATTCCCCCGCGAACCTGGGCCAGTTGTGCCTTTCGTCCGTACCGGGACACGAGTCCGCCCCGGCCCGCGGTTCCCGCCGGTGAAGGCCGCGGCGGACCGCGTCGCGGAGGTGACGACCCACGTGGACCAGGCTCGTCGGTTTACCGGGTGCGTACGACGGCCTCCAAGACCTCATGGACGGTGTTCGCGGGGTGGCCGAGGGCGGCTTCCAGTGTGGGGTCGGTGGAGTTGAACTCACCATTGCGGGAGGCGGCGAACATCGTCAAGGCGAACTCCGCAGCCGGCCGTGGCATCCCGTCGGCCACCGCTGCGGATATCCACTCCTCGTCGCCCATGACGACTCGGGCGAAGGGCCGACCGGTGATGCGGCTGAGGATTTCGGCGACGCCGGCGAAATCCAGCGTGTGGGGGGCTGTCAGCGGTGGCGTGATCCCTTCGAGTGCTCCGTCTTCGGTCAGGGCGACGGCCGCGGCTTCTGCCAGGTCCTCGTGGGCCGTCCAGGACACCGGGCCGTCCTGCGGCACGGCGAGCGTGCCGGACTCCAGTGCCGCGCCGACGTAGTGGCCCAAGGTGGAGGCATAGAACCCGTTGCGAAGGGCGGTGTAAGGGACTCCTTGCTGCTTGAGGTGCTCCTCGGTGGCCGCGTGGACCTTCTGCGGCGGGAAAACCGACGTGGGAGAGGCAGCCTGGTGGCTGGTGTACACGATGCGTTGGGCGCCCGCTTCCCGTGCTGCGTCGATGGCGGCGCTGTTGGCGGTCAATGCGCCGCCGCCCCGGATGGCCGCGGAGATGACCAGGACGCGCTCGGCGCCCTCGAATGCGTGCTTCAGACTGCCGGGTTCGGTGAAGTCTCCCGCTCGGACTCGGACGCCACGCTCGGCGAGGTCGGCGGCCTTGCTCACGTCGCGCACACTGACGCCGATCCTGTCGGCCGGTGCCCGTTCCAGCAGGCGGTTCACGATCAGCGACCCGAGGTGGCCGGTGGCTCCCGTAACGATCAGCATGGGTGCTCCCATCCGAGGATGTTTCCAATGGAATCAGAAGTACGGTAACATTGATAATTCCGTTGGATGCAAGGGGCGTCTTCTTCCGACGTCCGACCAGCGACGCGTGCAGGTCTCGGCGGAACCCTGGCGATATCGGCGATAACATCACCTGTCACGCGTGGGCGATACCATCGTCTCCATGGCACCGAGCACGCAGCGGCGAGACATCACCCGGGAGCGCATCGTGAAGGCCGCGGCCAGCCTGCTGCGCGACCAAGGGCCGAGCGCGGTGACCACGCGCCGCGTGGCCCACGAGGCCGGGCTGCAGCCTCCTGCTCTTTACCGCCTCTTCCAGGACAAGGACGACCTGCTGGATGTCGCCGCGGAGCGCGTCTTCGCCGAACATGTGGCGAGCAAGCAGACCACCGCGCCCGCGGACGACCCTGTAGAAGACCTCCGCGCCGGATGGAACACGCAGATCAGCTTCGGCCTGGCCAACCCGTACGTCTACGGCCTGCTGCTCGACCCGGCCCGCGCACGCGACACCCCGGCACAGGTCAAGGGTGTGCAGATCCTTGCCGAGCGTGTGCACCGAATCGCCGCCGCCGGGCGGCTTCGGGTGAGCGAGGAACGCGCCGTCAACCTCATCCGCGCGGCGGGAGTCGGAACCGTCCATACCCTGCTGACGCTGCCGCCAGAGCGAAGCGACCCGCACCTGGCCGACGCCGCCTTCGACGCGATCGCTCGCGCCATCCTGGCAGATGGGCCCGCTGTTCCCGCCCAGGACCCGGCGGCCGCCGTTGCGGCCTTCCGAACCCTCCTTCCCGAACTGCCCACTCTCAGCAAAGCCGAGGCCACGCTGCTCGACGAGTGGCTGCAGCGCTGAACCAGCACCGCGCTACGGCCCAGGCCACGATGGCAGAGATCCGACCACCTCCCGTTGTGGGTTGCCAAACTTGTAGGCCTGATGCAGCGCACTCATGACCGACGGCCGGACACCTCCCCTTCGTCGGGTCCTCACCAGCGCATCCGTCTCTCTGATCGGATACGTCCTGAACCACCGGACCGAACGCCGTACTGGGACAAGAACAGGAAGAGCAACAACGTCAGCTCAGGCTCGACGCCGCCATGCGCGCCGGCCAGTTGGTCTCCCCGACTGAATCGGGGCCCCCGCACCCGGCGGCTATTGCCCCGGGACTCCTCGCACTCACCCAACTCGACTACGCCGACCTCGCCGTGGCACTCCTGGTGGATCTGTGGTCGGACGACGACGAGGACAAGATCTCGGACGAGACAGCCATTTTGGTGATCGACGCCGCGCTGCGCTCCACGTCCTCCAGCGCCCAACTCGTCGCAGCGGAGTTGCTGTGCCGCAACGCCGAAAGACTCGACGCCTGCCAGTCGTTGCACTGGCCGAGCTCTGGTGAGGGTGACCAAGACAAGCCCAGCAGAAGAGGGCGCCCTGCGCTCGATCGCGACTCCGTGACTTCGACTTCACGGACTTCGTCCACGGCTCACAAATGGTGACGATCGACGACCTGAAGCGTGCGGCGATAGAGCGCCGCCGACAATCCTGACGGTTACCTGGCGAAGCTCTCGGACGATCTCGGCGAGGACCTCAGCCAGTGGGCCGCTTCCTGCCGTCCGCAGCCTCTGCGACCGGGAGCTCTGTCCACGGCCGCGCTGCGATCGTGGCGGACCGCTCTCAGCAGCCCCGCAGGTCTGCACACGCCATGAGCAGCAGTGGGACGCCGTCGGCCTCCAGCGTTCCGGCGGCCGGTCACAGCGGCAGCGGGTCGATGTCGAAGATCAGTGCAGGTCACCGAACTCCACGCCCGCTACACCTTCGCCCGAGGACGCAGCGCCCAATGGCGAGAACACTGGCAGTCAGCCGGCACAGCAACCCCTACCACCACCACGTGGCTCATCAGCGATGGGTCGCCTTACGCCTGGCTCCATGCCCGGTGCCGCCTCCTCGCGTACGACCACGTCACCGCGGTCATCAACACCGGGACGGCGAACAGTGGGGCGAAGACGCAGGCCCAGACGGTCCGCGCCGTACCACCCGACAAGTACGACTGGCTCTCGACGGTGAAGACGACCACGAGTTGCCACGCTGCCACCAAGAGCAGAACGGCCGAGGCGGTCCAGGACAACGCGTCGAGAGTGCGGGGCGCAGCGGCTGCCACCGGGCGCTGACCAGGGAACAGGGCGGCCAGTTCGGCGAGGACGGAGAGAGCGACGACATACGCGATGCCCCAGCCCGGGATCTCGTAGACGTCCCGCAGGACCTGGTCGCCGTACCCGACGTAGACACCGCAGGCCATCGCGATCCGCCACAGTCCGGAGGGGAGAGCGCACTGGGCGATGGCGTGGGCGGCGCGGCGGGCCCAGGCAGGTGCGGAGGCAGATTGGGGAAGTGAAGCGGTCGGTGTGGGCATGGCCTCCATACTGGTTGGGGAGATGGCAGCCACGCGTCGTCCGCTACGGCGGACCGTCTCCACCCGTGCGGCGGAGAGTGTCCCCTGCTCAGGTCCTGCCTCAGGGGGGCCAGGACTATGGCGACGGCCCCAGACCGCAACCGGCGCTCTCGTGTGCCCGACGCGGTGATCGGAAACCATGCGGACTTCGGGCTGGTCGGCCTACGATCCAGGCAATCCGAGAGGGGCGCGAATGAGCCGCGGCATACGCACGATGGAGGACGTCCTCCAGCTCCTGGACAGCCTGTTCGTCCCCACAGCCGATCGCTGGACGGCACAGGCCGGTTCGTGGTGGGACAGCTTCTACACCGACCGGTCCAAGCCCGTCCCGTTCTTCGCGGCGAAACCGGACGAGAACCTCGTCTCGTACCTGGATCGCGGCCTCATCACCCAAGGCCGTGCCCTCGATCTGGGGTGCGGTCCGGGCCGCAACGCCGTGCACCTTGCCTCGCTCGGCTTCGACGTCGACGCCGTCGACCTCTCACCTGCGGCTATCGCCTGGGCTCGGGAGCGTGCGCACGAGGCGGGGGCCGAGGTCCGCTTCCTGTGCGGCGATGCCTTCTCGCTGGCAGGCAGCGAACTGAACGGCACCTACGATCTGATCTACGACTCCGGCTGCTTTCACCACCTGCCGCCACACCGCCGCATCAGCTACCTGGCCCTCCTCGACCAACACCTCGCCCCCGGCGGCCGGTTCGGCCTCGCCTGCTTCGCCGCCGGCGCCATGGGATCGGACCTGTCGGACGCGGAGCTGTATCAGCAGGGCCGCCTCGACGGTGGTCTCGGCTATACGGCGGAGTCACTGCGGTGGATCTTCAACGGTCTCACCGAGATCGAAGTGCGGCGCATGCACGACGAGCCGCCCGGGTCCCCGTACTTCGGCGAATCCTTCCTGTGGACAGGCCTGTTCGGCCGAGACAGCCAACGGACCGCAAACGGGGCCTCAGCCGCCGGTCAATGAGGTGCAGCGGCGTTGCACCCTGTCCGCCATGGGAAGTCCGAAGGTCCGCGGACTGGTCCTGCCTGTGCGGCTGACGTCGCTGCTCCGTCAAGGTCTTTGGCGCCATCCCGGAGACCCGGAGCTGGCGAGGCTGATCCCGTGGTTCGAGGATCCGCTCCACTTCCTTACGAGCCCGGAGCACATGACGAGGGACTCCCGCGCCGGTCGCGGCGGCGGCCCAGTTCGGCGGCCGTGCTCCGGACAGAGACGCCGACTGCGGCCGGGTCCTCGATCTGTCCGCCCCGGCCCTGGCCGGCGCCGTGGCCTGCACCGTGTGCGCCGGCTCGGCGCTGGGCCAGATCACTCTCGTACGGCCTCACGGCCGCGCCGTCCTGCCTGCCTGCCTGCCTGCCTGCCTGCCTGCCTACCGCGTGCGGTCTGCTCATCGCCGGCATGCCTCTGCTCGCCGCCGGGCTCGCCGCGGGATCGCTCGTGCTCCTGGTGGCTGCCGGCGGGGCGGCCGGGCTCGGCCAGGGTGTGGCGTTCCGAGCGGGCCTGACCGTGCTGAACACGCAGGCACCCGGCGAGCGGCGAGCCGAAGTCGCCTCCGCCTTCTTCCTGGTGATGTACACGGCGATCGCGCTGGCCGTGATCGGCGTGGGGCTTGCCGCCGACGCGGTGGGCCTGCGGGCTGCCGGGATCGGCTTCAGCCTGGCCGTGGCACTGGTGGCCGCGAGCGCTCTGGTGGCCCTGCTGGCGCCGGGCCGTTACGAAAAGCGTCCCGCATGAGCGGGGCGAACTCTCGCCGCATCCCGCTGACGCCTCACTCCCGACGACGGGCCCCCGGCCCCGGCCGGGCGGAGACGTCCCTGGGCGCCAGGGCAACGTGCTCCTGCGCGCACTCGACGACGACGTGAACCGGGGCCCCGCAGTGGGCGTGCCGCATGTCCAGCACCCCTGCCCAGCGCGCGCCGCGCCTGAATGACGCCGGGTCCAGCCCCGCTTCCGCCCAGGTGCCGCCGGCCCACCACAGGCCGCCGAGCAGCAGCGCGCTGACCGCCACCGCCGTCAGCGGCCCGAACGGAGATCCCCAGCGATGGCCGGCGACATTGGTCAGCGCGAGCACGCCCACGGTGACGTACACAGCCGGCCAGACGCCGATCGGGCGTCGGAGGCAGCGGGCGAGCACGCCGGACGGTCGCACCGTTTCATCGTCCTCCCGGACCCCTGACCTGGCGCTCACGCCCTCGGGCGTCCGAGCGCCACCGCGTAGCGGAGGGGCCTTTGAGACGTATCGAATGGAAATGTCTCATGGTGGGGTCTTTGATGGTTTGCAGCAGACGGTTTCCCCGTCCGCTTCCGCCGAGAGGAGGACCTTCTCGTGAACACGCCGCACCGTGGACGGACGGCGGCGAGAAGGAGCCTGGACGACGCGCTACTGTCCGCCCTCTTCTCGCAATCGCCGATCGGCCTCCAGGTCTGGGACCCACAGCTGCGGCTGGTCCGGGCCAATACCGCCACCCGCCGCATCGAGAGCGTCACCTTCGAGGAGCTGGTGGGCAGACCGCTTCCCGAGGTGCTGGGCGCCTTCGCCGTCACCGATCCCGACTTTCTCCTCCACACGGCCAGAAGCGTTCTGGAGACCGGCATTCCGGTGCTCGACCAGCACGTCCACGCACGGAAGCCACGGAATCCAGCAGTAGAGCTCTTGTTGTCCGTGGCCCTGTTCCGTCTGGACGACACGGACGGCACGGTCCTGGGGCTGACGTCGGCCGTCACCGACATCAGCGAGCAGACCCGCGCGCAGGCCGGCCTCAGACTGCTCAACCGGGCCGCGGTCAGCGTCGGGACCACCCTCGGCATGTTCCGTACGGCCGAGGAAATGTGCGACCTGGCCGTGCCGCAGCTGGCTGACGCCGTGGCCGTGGACGTACTCGACCCTGTGCTGCGCGGCGAGACCTCCGCTCCCCTGGCCATGGATGAGAGCGCGCTGCTGCGTTGTGTGGGCTTCCATGCGCTGTCCGACGTCGGCGCCGAGGCATCGGACCCGCGCGCCGTGAGAAATGCCGATATCCACCCCATCGGCACGCCCTACCAACAAGTGCTGTCCACCCTGGCGCCTCGCCTGGTCCGCCTCCCGGACCCGGACAACACATGGCTGGTCCCCACCCGCCGTCGCGACGCGGCACTGAGGTCCGCGGGCGTCCATTCCATGATGGTGATGCCGCTGCGCGCCCGCGGCGGCCTGCTGGGACTCGCCCGCTTCTACCGCTGGCGCAATCCTGCCCCCTTCGAGGCCGACGACCTGGCGCTGGCGGAGCAGCTGGCGGCCTACACGGCCCTGTGCGTCGACAACGCCCGGCTGTACCACCGCGAACTTGCCGCGGCCCGGATGCTGCACCACCACATCCGGCAGTCCGTGACATCGAACTCCCCCGCCGTGGAGACCGCTCGCGCCTACCTGCCCACCGGCACGGACGCCGGCTGGTTCGACGTCATCCCGCTGTCCGGCGCGCGCGTCGCCCTCGTGGCCGGGGACAGCCCGGCCGACCGCCTCGACGCCATCGCGTCCATGGCCGAACTACGCGCGGCCATGGCGGCCCTGTCCCAGCTCGACATCCCGCCGGACGAACTGATGGAGCGGCTCCACGACCTGGCCGGCAGCCCCGCGTCGGCCCCCTCGGGCACCCTCGGCACATCGCCACGGCCCGACCGCGACTCGCCCGCCACCTGCCTCTACGCCGTCTACGACCCCGTGAGCCGCATCTGCACGATGGTCAGCGCCGGACATCCAGCACCCGCTCTCGTCCACCCACACGGTGACGTCGAGCTGCTCGATGTTCCCCAGGGCCCGCCACTCGGCCACGGCATCGCCCGGCACAGCGCCGTGGAATACGTCCTCCCCGAACACAGCATCCTCGTACTGTCCGGCACCTCACTGCTCCAGGGCGCCGATCCGGACTCCGCCGTGCACGTGGACGGGCTGCGCCGCGTCGCCACGCCTCCTCCCTTCTCGCTCCAGGCCCTGTGCGACGCGATCACCGAAGCGATCGCCCTCAGACAGCCGGCCCAGGGCGTCGCTCTCCTCCTGGCCCGCGTCAGCCCGCTGGACAGCGATCAGACCGCCGCGTGGACGCTGCCCAACGACCCGCGGGCCGCATCCCGCGCGCGCAAAGAGGTGACCGCGCGCCTCGCCGACTGGGGCCTTGACGACCTCGCCAACGGCAGCGCGCTCATCGTCAGCGAGCTCGTGACCAACGCGTTCCGCTACGCACAGGGCCCCATCGAGCTCCGGCTCATCCGCGACCGAGCACTCATCTGCGAGGTCACCGACGAGAGCAACGCCTCGCCGCACCTGCGACGCGCCGAGGAGAACGACGAGGGCGGCCGCGGGCTCTTCATCACCGCGCAGCTCTCCGAACGCTGGGGCATCCGCCCCTCCCCTCGCGGCAAGACCATCTGGGTGGAGCAGCCGCTGCCCGCCGGCGCCGAGCCGCGCTGACCCGGCGACAACACGCGCCCCGAGTGATCCACATCGAGCGCTGAACTGTGCTACGGTTTGCGTGTTGCAGTTGTGGTACCCATGAACCTATGTGCGCCTGACGGGAATGTTCCATCGGGCGCATATTTTGTTTTTCCGGCATCTCCGGATGGGGCCTCTGCCTACAGAAGGAGAACGTCATGGCACAGGGAACCGTGAAGTGGTTCAACGCCGAAAAGGGTTTCGGCTTCATCGAGCAGGACGGCGGCGGTCCGGACGTCTTCGCCCACTACTCGAACATCGCGACGCAGGGCTTCCGTGAGCTCCAGGAGGGCCAGCGGGTCTCCTTCGACGTCACGCAGGGCCAGAAGGGCCCGCAGGCGGAGAACATCGTCCCCGCCTGATCGCCCGGACGCGTATCCGCTCGACCGGGGTCCGCACCGTCTTGGTGCGGACCCCGGTTTGTGCTGTTTCCAGGAAGGCAATTAACTGCATGACCCGCAGGCCCCAGAAGTCGAACCGGCGTGCCTCGTCCCCCGCACCCTCCGCGTCGGCGCCCAGGGAATTCCGGCTGCCGGAAAGCACGACACCCGCACTTCCCGCCGTCGAGGACTTCGCCGGTATGGACATGCCCGCGGGACTGCTCAAGACCCTCACCGCGCAAGGCGTCACCACCCCCTTCCCCATCCAGGCCGCCACGCTGCCGAACTCGCTCGCCGGCCGTGACCTGCTGGGTCGGGGCCGCACCGGCTCCGGCAAGACCCTCGCGTTCGGGCTCGCGCTCCTGGCCCGTACGGCCGGACTGCGCGCGGAGCCCAAGGCACCCCTCGCGCTCGTACTGGTGCCCACCCGTGAACTCGCCCAGCAGGTGACGGACGCGCTCACCCCCTACGCGACGGCCGTGAACCTCCGGATGGCCACCGTGGTCGGCGGTCTCTCCCTCACCAAGCAGGCCGCTGTGCTCCGGCGCGGCGCCGAGGTGCTCGTGGCGACCCCGGGCCGGCTCAACGACCTTGTGGAGCGCGGGGACTGCGTGCTCGGCAACGTCCGCATCACGGTGCTGGACGAAGCCGACCAGATGACCGACATGGGCTTCCTGCCGCAGATCACCAAGGTGATCCAGCAGGTGAGGCCGGACGGACAGCGCATGCTGTTCTCGGCCACCCTGGACCGCAACATCGACCGCCTGGTGCAGCGATTCCTCACCGACCCCGTGGTGCACTCCGTCGACCCGTCCGCGGGGGCGGTCACCACGATGGAGCACCACGTGCTCCACGTCCTGGACGAGACCGACAAGAAGGCCGTCACCACGCGTATCGCGGCCCGTGACGGCCGGGTCATCCTCTTCCTCGACACCAAGCGGTCCGCCGACCGGCTCACCAAGCGGCTCCTGTCCGTCGGTGTCCGCGCGGCCGCACTGCACGGCGGCCGCTCCCAGCCGCAGCGCAACCGCACCCTGGAACAGTTCAAGACCGGCCAGGTCACCGCGCTGGTCGCCACGAACGTCGCGGCCCGGGGCATACACGTCGACGACCTCGACCTCGTCGTGAACGTCGATCCCCCCACCGACCACAAGGACTACCTCCACCGCGGCGGCCGCACCGCCCGCGCCGGCGGCTCCGGCAGCGTGGTCACGCTGGTCCTGCCCGACCAGAAGCGGGACGTCACCCAGCTCATGTCGAACGCGGGCATCAGCCCCCGGACGGCCCGCGTCACCTCCAGCGACGCGGCACTTGCCACCATCACCGGCGCCCGTGAGCCCTCCGGCGTGCCCGTCATCATCGAGGTCCCCCAGCCGGCGACACCGCAAGCGTCCCGCCCGGCCCGCAAGTCCGGCACCGAGGCCGGCAAGCAGTCCGGCCGCCGCCGGAGCGGTGGCCGGGCCGGAGCGGCGGCAGGTACGGCGAACGGAACGGCGAGCCGAGGCTCCGACCGCCGCGCCCCTGCCGGGGCAGCAGCGGCCGGCGGGACTACCGCCACCGGGGGGCGCACGTCTGCCCGCCGCACCGCAGCAGGCGGCGCTACGACTGCTGCCGGCGCCGCGGGCGGCCGGAGCACCGACCGCCGCGGCTCGGCCGGTGCGGCGAACAGCGCCGCCTCCGGCAAGGCTGTCCGCGGAACGGGCCGACGCGCCACGGCCGGCGGAGCCACGGGCGGCGCTGGTGGCAACGGCGGCCGCGGTTCCGACCGCCGCGGGGTCCGTCGTAACTCTGCGACGTAGGGGATTCCTTACGGATCACCACCCCGGGGCCGGGGTGGTGATCCGAAGGCTCCAACCCGTCGGCAGCTGCAGCGGACAGCGGTGTGACCGCCGTCGGGTCCTCGATGCTCAGCTCTTCCAACTCGTCGAACCACCGGTCCCGCCGCGACTCGGGAAGGCGCCGTCCGCACCAGGGGCAGTAGGCGATGGCGATGCTCGCTGTGCCGCCGTCGTGGATGATCAGGCCGTACTCTGCACGCTGCGAGCATCCGCAGGGCAGGAGTGTCGAGACCAGCGGCGAGTGCATCGCAGGCCCCGGCCACGACATCGGCCGCACGGATCTCGCCGATGCTCCACAGAACGACACGGTCCTGAAAGGCATGGGCGGCTGACTCTGTCGACGGCACCTGACCATGATCTCGCCTGTGAGCCGAGCAGGTTCGGCGTACGAGTCCGGCTACCTCACGAGGCGGCAGGGGCCGTGCTCTACCCGGCGCTCTTGTGACGTGCCTGCCACAGGTCGCGGAGGAGGGCTATTTCGGCCATGTGGTGGATGAATTCGAGGTTGGAGCCCCACAGGACGCTGACGAAGGGTTCGTCGGGGCCGGAGCCGTACGGGTACTGGGAGAAGCCGACCGTGTCGAGCTGGTCGTCGGTCACAGTGGTGATGCCGGACCGCCAGCGGTCCATCATGGCCCAGAAGCGTTCGACCGCTGCGGTGGCCGAAGGGGTGAAGTCGACCAGGGTCTTCGGTTCGTGCTAGCGCTCGCCGAAGGTCCACTCCCATGTTCCCGCGAAGCAGAAGTGCAGGTGCCCCAGCCGCCACGCGATGGTGGTGACCGGTGATGTGTCGGGCTCCAGCGGGCCGGTGTGGTTGAGGATCTGCTCGACGCGCTCGACGCTCACGCTCCAGTCGTCGGCGATCTTGGCGACGCTCATGCCGACGGCTGCCTGGCGGGCGACCTCGTCGTACTCGTTCGCCGGGATCTCCGGGGCGCCTTGGTCGAGGACCCATTCGCCGGGCCCGAAGGCCCTGGGCGTCGTCGCCTCGTCCCGGCGCCGGATCGACCAGCAATCGGGGGCGGGCTCCCACAGGTACTCCTCGTCGCCGAGTCCTGTCAGCCGTACCTGAGCCATCTCCCTGGCGCGGTCGAACTGGTCGATCAGCAGGCCTCGACGGTCGGTTCGCACGCCCGAGATCTCCATACCGGGTCCCCTCGCGGTCGCGCGTCGCCCCCCTGCTTCAGGGCCGGAGCCTAACGGCGCGAGCTCAGCGCGGGCGAGTGAATTTCCTGCCGGGAGCCCGACTTGCCGAACCGGCAAGCGAACTCGCCTCACGGGCATGCCGCTCGCATGATCGGCCTTGAGGCGACGGAACGGTGGCAGAGGGCCGTTCCGACGCACCGAGCGACCGTCCGGGAGGACACGCATGCCCCAGCACACTTCGCAGCTCACGCATCGGCTGGTCTCCTCGCCAGCAGGCCGGATCCACATCGCCGAGCAGGGGACCGGGCCGCTGGTGCTGCTCGCCCACGGCTTCCCGGAATCCTGGTACTCCTGGCGCCACCAGTTGCCAGCACTCGCGGCAGCCGGGTACCGCGCGGTCGCCCTCGACGTGCGCGGCTACGGCCGCTCCTCCAAACCGGCCGCTACGGACGCGTACCGGATGCTTGACCTCGTCGAGGACAACGTCTCGGTCGTACAGGCCCTGGGTGAGGAGTCGGCGATCGTCGTCGGCCATGACTGGGGCGCGACCATCGCCGCGAACTCAGCGCTGCTCCGGCCGGAGGTCTTCCGCGCGGTGGGGCTGCTGAGCGTTCCCTACAGCCCGCGCGGTGGGATCCGTCCCGGCGACGTCTTCGCGCGGATGGGCGGGGACGAGGAGTTGTACGTCTCGTACTTCCAGGAGCCGGGCCGCGCCGAGGCTGAGATCGAGCCCGATGTACGTGGCTGGCTCGCGGGTTTCTACGCGGCGCTGTCCGCCGACACCATGCCCGCGCCGGGTGCTCCAGATCCGCACTTCGTCAGCAGGGGCGGGATGTTGCGTGACCGGTTCCCCGTCGGCCGACTGCCAGCCTGGCTCGGCGAGGATGAACTCGACTTCTGCGCCGGGGAGTTCGAACGCACCGGCCTCACCGGAGCGCTCAACCGCTACCGGAACATGGACCGCGACTGGGAGGACCTCGCCGCCTTCGAGGACGCGCCCATCACTCAGCCGTCCCTGTTCATCGGCGGCGCGCTGGATGCGTCGACGACCTGGCTGGCCGACGCGATCAAGGCGTACCCGGTCACGCTGCCCGGACTGGTCTCCTCCCACATCCTGGACGGTTGCGGCCACTGGATCCAGCAGGAGCGTCCCGCCGAGGTGAACCGGCTCCTGACTGACTGGCTCGCCGCGCTGTCCTCTGTGGACTCACCGCGCTGACATCGGTGCGTCGGGCACAGCGCGCCGGACCTCCGCCGCGGGGAAAGCGGTGCGTTTGGTGCGAGTGAGGAGGCGGTGGTGGAAATCGTTCAGGACGAGCGCATGCGGGGTGTGGCGGTCGAGGAGCGCGGCGATGTCGGACGGGACGCTGTCGGGGCGGTTGCCTTCGGCCCATGCGCGCAGGAAGGCCCTGTGTTCGGCGCCCTCGCGAACACCGTCGGGGAGGTGATGGCGCAGCAGGTGGCTCGGGGCGTAGGAGCGGTCGTACACCAAGTGGTCGGTGAGGAAGTCCCGTTCGGGCGCCGACAGGTCGAAGTCGCGGCTGAGGGCGAGCCCGAAGTCCGCGAAGTACACCTGGTGGCCGTCGGTGAGGAGGTTGGCGAAATGGGCGTCGAAGTGGACCAGTCCGCGCGCGCTCATGAACCGCGTGCCACGCTCCAGCTCGTCGTCCACCCACCGGTACGGCGAGGGGCCTTCCGACTCGCGGGCTTCAGCCAGCCACTCGGCGAGTGTGTGGGGCACATACTCCAGGAAGAGGACCAGGCTGTGGGAGGCGGCGGCGATGGCCTCCAAACGGCCGCGCACCGCCTGCGACCCTTCCCAGTGCGCTACGGCACCGTCCACTCCCCCGAACGCCTCGACGAAGCCGGTGGGCGGGCTGTCGGGCAGTACCCGCCAGTGATACAGCAGCGGGAAACCCGCGTACTCGCCACCCAGCACCCACCCGGTCGTCATGACATGGGCGGCCAGTTCACGCCACGCGCCGAACCCCGCCGACCCGACCCCGTACTGGTAGAAGAGGGGCAGCCGGAACAGGTTGGCGGTCGACCGTACATGCTCCGGCCGCAACTCCAGGTCCGTCAGCGGCACCCGCTTGACGAAGACACGCACGCCCTCGACGTCCAACTCCGCCGACCTGCCACCGATCCCGGGCCCGAGCCCCGTCGCGGCGGCCACCGCGTCCCCCAGCCGACGGTCACTCAGCGACGACAGCCGCGCCGCTACGGCCGTATGAGCCGACACCCGCGCAGAACAGCGTGACTCGCTCACGCCCACCTCCCCCAGTCCGGGTCCGGCCCCGTCACCCACATCCGTCGATCATCCCAGCTCCCTCCCACCAGATGATCATTGATACGGTCCCGCCATGCCTGAAGCACAGACATCATCCGGCGGGCCCGTCACCGCCGCCGACGTCGAGCATGCCGTGCGCTCGGCGGTCGCCGTTCTGGGTGGGGCCGATGCGGCGGACTGGAGTGTGAAGGCCGGTTCGCTGGAGTGGGATTGCTGGGAGACTGTCGAGCATCTCGCCGATGATCTGTTCGCCTACGCCGTCCAGCTGGGCCCGGCGAAGCCGCCGCTGGACTCCGAGGTCCCCTTCTCATGGACCCGGAGGAGGCCCGGGGGACCTGCGAACGTCATCTTCGCGGACCGCGACGCCGGGCCGGCAGGTCTGCTGCAGGTGCTGGAGGCCAGCGGGGCTTTGCTGACGGCGATCGTCCGCACCCTGCCGCCCACGGTCCGCGCCCATCACGTGTTCGGCGCGGCCGATCCCGAGGGGTTCGCCGCGATGGGCGTGGTCGAGACTCTGGTGCACACCCATGATGTCGCTAAGGGCCTGGGCTTGGACTGGACGCCTCCTGCCGACCTGTGCGACCGGGTGCTGATCCGGCTCTTTCCTGATGCCCCCACCGATACCGACCGCTGGCCGGCCCTGCTGTGGGCCACCGGTCGTACGGAGCTGCCCGGTCGGCCACGTCTGACCAAGTGGCGCTGGTACGGCGCACCTCGCTGAGGTCGGCAGCGCCGGTGATCAGAGGGTCGCGGCAGGGCGTGGACTGCCGTGGAAGACCTGGCGGAGGTGCCAGACGCGGTGGGCGGTCGCGACGGAGCGTGTACCCGGCTGTGGGCCGATGAGGGGGCGGCCCGCGAGTGCTATGACGTGCTCGCGGGCGGCGGTGCTGTGGCCGACGAAGCGTTGCGAGACCAGGATCCGGTGACCGTCGCCGACGCCGAGGACTCCTTTGTCGAAGAGCTTGTGGTGCAGGGAGCACAGGCACAGCCCGTTGTCGATGTCGTCGGGGCCGTCGAACGCCCACCACCGCACATGCGCGGCCTCCAGGCCGACCGGTACGGCGCCGATCCTGCCGTCGTAGCCGCAGAACGCGCACCGGTACTCGTAAGCGGTGAGCACCAGCTCGCGCATCCGCCGGTCCCGTTGGCGCCTGGCGGGCGAGAGCCGCTCGGTCTCCACGGGCTCCAGTTCCAGGCCGACGGCCTCGCACAACTCGCTGTGCAGGGAGGGCGGGAAGTGGAGGTCGAGCAGGACGCGTGCGATCCGGGCGAGCAGTTGGGGGTCGCGGCGGAGTGCTGATCGCAGGTCGGGTGCGAGGCGTCCGGCGGCTCCCGTTTCCCGGAGTTCTCGCAGTCCGGTTCCGGGGCTGCCGGGTCCGCGGTCGGTGTGCACCTCCCAGACGCCGTCGCTGACCAGGTGGTGGAACGGGTAGGCAGGGGTCGTCTTGTTGGGCGGGCCGTACTCCGTCAGCAGGCGCTGGAGGTCCTCCTCCACGGAGCTGTACCGCAGCTCGCCCTCGGCGTCCTCCTGGAAGCGGCCGAGGGCGTAGAGGAGCAGCAGCGGCTTGTGCGGAGCGCGCGTGCCGTTTCTCGCCCACTGCCTGAGCTTCGCGGTGCGTTCGAGCCAGTCCATGGCCGGTGATCGTAATGGTGGCGTCCCCGGGACCATCGCCCAAGGCGTTCACGGACGGCGACCGGGCCCGCGCTCAGCGCGCGCTCCACGGCAAGGCTTCTTACGATCATCGAGTGGCACACACCTTCGAGGAGCTGATCGAGAAGCAGCGCGCCGCGGACCAGGCGCAACGCCGGGTCGAGGCGCTGCGTGAGCAGTACGGTCCCCCGGGCGAGGCCGGCGGCTGGTCGGATACGCAGACCCGGACGTACAACACCGCATGGCGGGCCTGGCGGGACCTGGCCCGTGACGCCCATACCGCCGTCACCGAGTACGCGAAGGAGCAGCATGCCTCCCTCGGCCGTGTCGAGGCTCAGGTGGCGGAGGCCGTGCGCAAGGCCCCGTAGGCGCCGCGGCTAGAGGTCCCCGAGCAGCTCCCACCAGGAGTTGAACCACCCCTGGGTCTCCTCCAGCCGGTCCTCGGGCTGGACGTGCAGCACCTGCTCGGCCTCTCCGGGCAGGTGGAAGTACGCGGTGAGCGCCGAGCGGCCGTTGATCAGGTACAGCTCAGTGGGAGGCTGGGAGGCGGACCTTCTCGCGTCGAATGCCATGTCGATGGACAAGCGCTCCGGAATGCCCTCCAGCAGGTGCACCAACTCTTCGACGGCATCGCTGTACCGGCCCTCGCCCAGCGCCATCACGCGCACACGGATCGACACGGGCCTCACCTCACCGTCGATGACTCGCCGCACCTGCGGGGCGAGCGCCGCAAGCAGTGCTGAGGCGCTGCCGACGACAGCGTCGATGCTGACGTCGCGTTCCTCGAAGGCGCGGGCGATGCCGTCCAGCAGCAGGCCGGAGACGGCTGGCGCGCCGGGATCCGTCGTACGGGCGAAGGGGAGCGCGTCGGAGGCGATGGTGGTGGCGGTCTCGGCGGCGGCGTGCCGGACCGCCGGGAAGTCTTCGGTGCTACGGCGCTGGTCCAGATGGGCGCTGACCTCCTGGCGTACGAGTTCCCGCACGGTGGCGATCTCCTTCCGGAGCCGGCCGCCGATGAGGGCGTCGCGGACGCCGGGAAGGAAGCGGAACTCCAGGTACGACGGGTCGGCCCGGTGGTACTCCTCCCAGGGCTGCAGGAGTCCGCCCAGCGCCACTTCCGCGAGATGCCCGTGTGACCTGAGGGCCGCGGGGAGCTGTCCGACGCCCGTGCCGTGCACACAAAAGGACCCGCGAACCTTCTCGCCCCCTCGGCCCTTCCCTTTGCCGGGTACGACCATAGCGCGGCGCGAACAGCCGGTGATCGCTCTTGGGTCAGTCCGGCGTCGGGGGCTACTCCGCGATCGCCCACATGCGCTCGTACCATCGCATGGCCCTGTTCACGATGGCGGTGCTCTCCGGATCCGGGGGCGCGCCGGCCGCGGAGTGGTGGTGCAGCGTCGCGCCCAGGCCGAGGACGTGGTGGACCTCGATCTCCTCCTCCGCGTAGAGACGCATCGGGCGCCGTAGGACCAGGTAGTAGCCGGTGAGGAGCTCGGTGCCATTGAACATGTACAGCTTCTGCATGGGAGCTATCGGAGTCTCCCTGCGCTCGAAGCTGACGCTCGGCACCAGCATCCCGGCGTGAAGGTCTCGAAGCGATCCCTTGATCGAGGCCGTAAACCGGGACCGCAACTCTCGGAGTCGATCGAGTGGCCGCCGGTCCTCGGGGGCACCCACCGCCGTCGCCAATCTGAAGTCGCCGTCGGTACGGGGTTGCAGCAGGCGCACGCTGATCGACTCGGGCTGGACCTCCCCCATCCGCACTCTCTCGGCGCCCAAGCGCAGATGCACGTCCAGCGACTCACCCGTCAATGCGAAGACATCGATGGTGACGGCGGGGGAACTGAAGGCATCTTGCACATGGGTGCCAAAGGTGACCGGGCGATGGCTCCTCCGGCCGCTGGGGATCCCGACAACTCGGCTTCCGCTGCCCTGCCTTGACTGGATGTACCCCTGCTCGTGCAGCGACCTCATCACACGCTGCACCGTGTCGCGGGACACCCCGAAACGCTCGGCCAATACACGTTGGGGCGGGAGCATCGAGCCGACGGGGTAACGGCCACCCTCGATCTCGCTCACCAGCGCCCGATCGACACGGTCGTACAGCGAGCGTGCGTCGTCTCCTCGACTGACCAAGTTCAAGAAACCCTGCCCACCTGTCCCGCGCGAACCGGACCGCGTTCCGCAGTCCAGGTGATCCGCGGCGGTACGACCCGCGCGCACAACGGCATACCGCGCCCGTCGGTCAGGCCCAGGCGTCCGGCCAACAGCCCGTCGCGGACCGCGGCGTCGAGGATCTCCGTGGGGACGGCGTCGAGCATGAGCTTGGCGCGGCGGAACATCGTGAAGGTGCCGGCTTCGTCGACGGTTCCCCAGGACAGGTAGATGAACCGCTCGCCCGGGCGGCCCTGTACGTACGGGCCCCGCACGTCCATGCCGGTCGTGGTGCATTCCAGGGTCCAGGTCGCGTGCGGCGCGTCGCCAGGTTGAAGGTCGAGGAGTTCGGCCGGGCGGCCGCGGCGTTGTACGGCGACGTGGACGTTGCGGTACACCGGATCCTCACCGCCCACGGTGAGGCCGGGCAGGACGTCGGCGTCGATGCGGAGGAGCATGGGGTCATCATCCCCGCGGTACGGCCGACGCGGAACTCGGTGGCGTCCGGGGTGGAAATCAGGAAAGCTCGCGCGCATGGTTTCGGTAGTGCAGAACGTGGCGATCGACTGTGCGGATGCCTATGAGCTGGCCCGGTTCTGGAGCGAGGTGACCGGCCGTCCGCTGCATCCGGAGGACGAGCCGGGTCACCGGGAGACTCAGCCCGGATCCACCGGCTGATGTTTCCGAGGTCCGATTTCTCGCCGAGGGCTGATGGTGGTGTGGGGGACGGGTTCGA
>NZ_JAVRBF010000951.1:0-265 GCF_032436805.1 Streptomyces sp. P17
CTTTACATCACCGAGGCCGGTGCGGCGCTCGCGACGAAAATCCGCGAAATCGTTCCACAGCAGTCGCGCGATTTCTTCAGTTTCATTCCGGAAGACGAACAGAAGCTGGTGATCGACATCCTGCGTCGTGCTTACCATCACATTGTGGGGCGCGAATGACCGGTCGAACCATGAAACGCGTTGCTCTCATATCCGGCGCAAGCCGGGGCATTGGCGACCATGTCGCCGCGGAGCTTCTTCGCCAGGGCTGGGCCGTGTCGCTTGG
>NZ_JAVRBF010000952.1:0-265 GCF_032436805.1 Streptomyces sp. P17
GTCAAAAATCGCATTTTTTTGATGTTTGATCGTTATTGTAAAAAAAGGAGAAAACAATGAAATTATTCGTTTATTCATTAGCGTTGATTTCCACGTCAGCATTTTCGTCCACAGTGACGACAAATGATGTCAGTGAAAATCTTTATCTTTAAAAAAGTGGTTATACAAAAATCAAAGTGGATACAAATCTTGAGCAGAGATTTCCGTTGCTAGAAGTGAGGACTTTCGACATTCCTTCATCGATAAAAAATATTGGCCAAGCTCT
>NZ_JAVRBF010000953.1:0-265 GCF_032436805.1 Streptomyces sp. P17
GTACTCCCTGCGCCGCGCCTGCCGGTCGCGAGCCCTGCGACTCTCAGCCTACATGATCCGGCAGGCGTGCCAATCCTGTAGCTCATCCATTCTGCGACATTTTGCGCATTGCAACAATCGGCTACAATGTTTCATTTGAAAAACCGAGGGTTGTGCGGCACGATCAACCGTCTCGTTCATTAAGCCAACATGCGATCGCTGATTGCCGAACGGTAACATCATCGTCACGGAGGAGCGCGCCACGCGCGTCATCACCCTGCGCCGT
>NZ_JAVRBF010000954.1:0-265 GCF_032436805.1 Streptomyces sp. P17
GCCGCGCCTTGCGAGGAGAAGTAGAGGCATACGCCGACGCCGAAGAAGCCGAAGGCGGGGCCAGCCAGGCGGAAATAGGAATAGGCGGCCTCGGTGACGCCGGGATCACTGGTGAACAGCGACACCCACAGTCCGGGATTGATCGCGACGACGAGGCCGATCAGGCCGACGACGACGCCCGCCGAGGCCGCCGCGCTCCACGCCACGCGCCGCGCGCGCGCGACGAGTCCCGCGCCCATCGCCATGCCGACCATCGGGATCGAGG
>NZ_JAVRBF010000955.1:0-265 GCF_032436805.1 Streptomyces sp. P17
GCCACCGGCGAGTACATCGGCGTCACCCTGATCGAGCCCGAGGCCGCCGAGGCGCTCGCCGACGCCCTGAAGGCCACCTTCGAGCGCGACCCGGACCTGTACTACGAGGACGGCTACCAGAAGCTCGCCGACGACGGCTTCACGATCGACGTGGCACCCATCGGGGACGTCAAGTGGGTCGAGATCGACAACCACGACGACCTCGCGAAGGGCCGTGAGATCGCGTGCCAGTACTGACCCGGCTCATCCCCTCGCCGGTCGTCGT
>NZ_JAVRBF010000956.1:0-265 GCF_032436805.1 Streptomyces sp. P17
GTTCAGCTCATGCTCGAAAAAGAAGATCGTAGTTCTTATGCCTCTATTGCAGTTGCTCGTATTATGGAGAAACGCCCTGATGGGAGTATTGTTTTAGACCCTGATTTTATTCCGTGTCATATTAATGTAGCAAGTAATCCATCACTACACCGTTTTATTAATGAAATATCAGGATTAATGCGAGAGCGTGCCAAAAATATTGCACAACGTATTAGTGCACCTTCACAAGGTGGTGTGGCTGATGTTTCGGATTTTATGTTGTTAC
>NZ_JAVRBF010000957.1:0-265 GCF_032436805.1 Streptomyces sp. P17
GCTCGAGTGGCACGATCTCCAGCGCGCGCTGATGCGTTGCTTCCAGCACGACCTTGGGCGCAGCAAATTCCTGCGCCGCCTGCAAGAATCGCGCGGCGCACAGGCACCAGCGGTCGCCCGGTTTCAGCCCCGCAAAACGATATTCGGGCCGGGGCGTGGTCAGGTCATTGCCCAGATAGCGCGAGAAGGCCAGAAACTCGGCGGTCGCAACCACGCAAACCGTGTGCGAGCCGTGATCTTGCGGGCCGGTGTTGCAGCAGCCGTC
>NZ_JAVRBF010000958.1:0-265 GCF_032436805.1 Streptomyces sp. P17
TGCTGCCGCTGATCGCCGACGGCGGCCAGATCGTGAATATCTCCTCCGGCGTGACGCGCTTCGTCAATCCGGACAGCATCGCCTACGCGACGCTCAAGGGCGCCGTCGAGGTGTTCACCCGCTATCTGGCGCACGACCTCGGGCCGCGAAACATCAACGTCAATACGGTGGCGCCGGGCGCGGTCCAGACCGATTTCAGCGGCGGTGTGGTGCGCGACAACCCAGTCGTTAACGAGCTGGTCTCGAAAATGACCGCGCTCGGCCG
>NZ_JAVRBF010000959.1:0-265 GCF_032436805.1 Streptomyces sp. P17
TGTCTGCGACCGTTTTTTCCTCGGAGTATTCGGACTGGTCGTCGGGATAGTCGCTCTGGCCGTGGCCGCGCATGTCCCAGATCACGAGCTTGTGCTTCTTGCTGAGGGACGCGATCTGCCCTTTCCACATCTGCGAGGTGGCAGAATAGCCGTGGGTGAGCAGGATCACCTGCCGCCCCCGAAGAGGCGGGCACATGGGAGGTTCGGGCATGCCAAAGCTCAATCGTGACGGCGTCCACCTGTACTACGAGGTCCACGGCGCCGC
>NZ_JAVRBF010000960.1:0-265 GCF_032436805.1 Streptomyces sp. P17
GGGGCTAAGACGCGGGCCGGGGCGCAGGTCTGACCACCTCGCGTTCCTCGGTCTCAAGCGGCGGGATCTCGGTGCGCTCGACCTCGGTCGCGCCGGACAGAAGCTAGACCGCGCGGTCGGCGGCGTCCTGAAACGGCTCGAACACGACCTGGGCGCCGGCGTCGGTCAGATATTCGGTTTCGGATGCGGAATGGGACGTGGCGGCAATCTGGCCGGTGAATCCGTCGGCGCGGATCAACTGGATCATCGTCTTGCGCGATTCCTC
>NZ_JAVRBF010000961.1:0-264 GCF_032436805.1 Streptomyces sp. P17
GCTCGCCGACGAGCTCGTAGAGGGTCACCGTCGCGCCGACGAACCGCGCCATGCGGGCCATGCCGGTGCGGGTCGAGCCGATGTCGAGATTGAGCCGGTGGCGGGCGATCGCGGCCGCGGGCGCTACTGCGAGCCCGTCGTGCGGCGAGTGCCCATGGCAGACGAACAGCCCGTGGTGGCTCGCCGCCCGCAGAAACGGGGCGCGGATCCAGGCCCAGTGCTCGTCCTCGCTCGCCGTGGCGAAGCCCTCGTCCCAGGCCTTCG
>NZ_JAVRBF010000962.1:0-264 GCF_032436805.1 Streptomyces sp. P17
CTGAGTTGCGCCCAGTAGAATCCGGCATTTGCCGACTCGGTAAAAAGGCGTAGCGCAGCTTCAGAGTCGCGCTGCGCGCCGTTGCCTGTTTCCGCCATTTGCGCGCGATAGAAAGTAGCGACCGGATTATTCTTCGTCTCATTGGTAGAAAACCATGCTCTCGCAGCCGCATAGTCCTTTCGATCGTAGGCATACGCCCCCTGCGAAGTCGCCACGATCTCTCGCGCCAAAGGACTGAAGGCGTATTTGTCTTCGATCGCTGTG
>NZ_JAVRBF010000963.1:0-264 GCF_032436805.1 Streptomyces sp. P17
CGTAGCCTCGTAAGATGGCTTCTCGCGCCGCCAGGACGGCATGAGCCGTTCCGCGCCGCTCGGTCTGGGTGAAGGAGCATGCGTGGGCCGCCTGCGCTGCGACATCATTTCGATCTGGTCCGAGCACTAGAGCGACGTCGCCAATCCTCGCGCCGGCGATCGCGGCGAGCGTATGCGCGAGGAGGGAACGGCCGGCTACTTCGTGGAGCACCTTGGGCCGCGCTGAGCGCATCCGCGTGCCCTCGCCCGCCGCTAGCACGACCG
>NZ_JAVRBF010000964.1:0-264 GCF_032436805.1 Streptomyces sp. P17
TGCAGCAACAAGTGCAATACCCGTGGGAGACACCAGCCAAAATGCCCTAGATTGGGATGGGATCTATCAGGGTGTGCTACCCTGTGCCAGTTGCGAAGGGATAGAAACGCAGTTAGAGCTAAAAAGAGACGGTAGCTATCAGCTGATTTCTGTTTATTTAGGCAAAGAAGCAGACAACCGTTTTGAACAGAGCGGTCAATTCCACTGGGACGAGCAAGGACGTACTATTCAGCTCGATACTGCAGATGGCGAGCCTATGTTCTT
>NZ_JAVRBF010000965.1:0-264 GCF_032436805.1 Streptomyces sp. P17
TGGATTCGCCAATGGGGCGTTCGAAGAGCTGGAGGAGGACGTGCCGGCCCTCGTGGAGGAGTTCTATCCCGATGCCGAGCAGGGCGAGCCTGGTCGGGCGCAGCCGGCCCCGCCGCCAGCCCTACGCGCGCGCCTACAGGAGAAGGTCGCCCGACTCGGGACCGGCTGACACGGCTTGGCACACCAGGTGCTGCGACCACAGGCGCCAGCCCTTGACCACCACCGAAGGGCGCGCGAGCGCCCTTTCCGCTTATTGGAGATCAC
>NZ_JAVRBF010000966.1:0-264 GCF_032436805.1 Streptomyces sp. P17
TTAAGTTTACCCCTATTGCAGTAGGATTAGATGCAGGTTACTTCACTGCACCGCTATGCCACTTAATCCGTGAGCGGCAAATCGCGCCGGTTATCGCCTACCGCCGCCCAAATGGTACGGCTAACCCTATCAAGAAGAAACACTTTAGCTACGACAGTAATACCGACACTTATCGTTGCCCTCAAGGTGAAATCCTCAGCTACAGCACCACAGACCGTAATGGTTACCGCCACTACAACTCTGACCCGAAAAAATGCAAAGACT
>NZ_JAVRBF010000967.1:0-264 GCF_032436805.1 Streptomyces sp. P17
GTGTTTAGCTTGGGCGTGGTGCTTATGCGTGCGGCGGGCTGTGTCATTAATGATTTTGCTGATCGTAATGTAGACGGGCAGGTTGAACGCACTAAGCATCGGCCGCTGGCTACCGGTGCGGTATCTTCCCGCGAAGCGCTGCAGCTGTTTAGTCTGTTATTAGCTTGTGCTGCGAGTTTGCTACTATTTTTAAACAACGAAACACGCTTACTGGCATTAGTCGCCGTGGTGCTTGCCAGCAGTTACCCCTTTATGAAACGCTAT
>NZ_JAVRBF010000968.1:0-264 GCF_032436805.1 Streptomyces sp. P17
TGGACCAGATACATAATCTCCATATTCAGCAGTATTTGAAATTGAATTACGCATTTTTGCAAAACCACCTTCATAAATCAAATCGATGATCAACTTCAACTCATGGCATACTTCAAAATAGGCCAATTCTGGTTGATACCCAGCTTCTACCAATGTTTCAAATCCAGCTTCAACCATTGAGGTCAAACCACCACACAAGACAGCTTGTTCACCAAACAAGTCAGTTTCTGTCTCTTCTTTGAAAGTCGTTTCCAAAACTCCTAC
>NZ_JAVRBF010000969.1:0-264 GCF_032436805.1 Streptomyces sp. P17
GAAGATGAGCGCGATAATGTAAAATCAGTCGTTGCGCACATGGATGAGCTGATGCGGACTCCAACTATCGTTCGCGGTGCTGTGATGCCCGATGCTTGCCCATCTGGCTCTGCACCAGGCACGATCCCGGTCGGCGGCGTTGTTGCGACTCGCGATGCGATCCATCCCGGTTTCCATTCAGCTGATATTTGCTGCTCGATGGCCGTCAGCTTCTTTGAAGACGATATGAATCCTTCTGCGCTGCTCGACATTGCAATGAAGGCT
>NZ_JAVRBF010000970.1:0-264 GCF_032436805.1 Streptomyces sp. P17
CGGGCGCGGCTATCTCAGCCTGCGCTATTCCTATGCCGAGGATGGCGGCGTGGTCGACGTGCCCGAGCACGTCAAGACGGCTTACGAGAAGCTGATCACGCGCGGGCTGGTCAAGCCGGAGGGCAAGCGGAAATGAGCGAAGGCATCATCCTCGTCACAGGCGGCAGCCGCGGCATTGGCGCTGCGACCGCGACGCTGCTCGCCGGACAGGGCAAGAAAGTCGTGATCGTCGACATCCAGCCCGAGCCGCTTCCCGGCGGCGCG
>NZ_JAVRBF010000971.1:0-264 GCF_032436805.1 Streptomyces sp. P17
GCAAGACAATAGAAGTTAGGCAGAACAAGTCAAGATGGAATTATAGTAGGCAAATGAATGGATTAAATCTAATGATGAGCCAGAATAATAATGTTAGAAACTGCTATAACTGAGCAGAGAATGTTCCAGAAGACCATCCACAAATTAGTCCTTATATTTTTAAGGCTCTGTATGATATAGCACAGTTTGGAACTCTTCATGAAAGAACAAGGTTAGGCCAAAATATTCACCCTAATGATCTTGAATATTATAATAAGCTAAGAG
>NZ_JAVRBF010000972.1:0-264 GCF_032436805.1 Streptomyces sp. P17
CGTTATTCAAAGAAATAGAAACATAATAAGGTCTATTATCCTTTTGAATGATATTTTTGTTATCAACTGCAATCGATATATTATTATCTTTTAATATTTTTGAGGTATTGATCACATATACAAATTTATCTGAACTCAAAGCGCTTTCCTCATTTCTCAAACTGTATAAAAAGACACCTTCTCTTAATTGCTTAAAAGAAGATGCCTTTCGTAAGTTTGATTTCATCTCGTCATATCATTATTTCATGTGGCTTAGACGTTTCG
>NZ_JAVRBF010000973.1:0-264 GCF_032436805.1 Streptomyces sp. P17
CGCGGCTCCAAGTCCGACACGGTCGGCATGGGCGCAACCGTTTCGGTGCAGAAAATCGGCGGAGACGACAAGCACTCCTACACCATCGTGGGTGCGGAAGAGGCCGATATTTTGAACGGCAAAGTTTCCTACCACTCGCCGCTCGGCGGGGCACTGCTCGGTAAAAAGAAGGGGGATGAGTTTTCCTTCCACACGCCGCGCGGCACGCAGAAATACAAAATACTCAAAGTTGAATAGAAGAAACCCCGCCAGCTTGGCGGGGTT
>NZ_JAVRBF010000974.1:0-264 GCF_032436805.1 Streptomyces sp. P17
ATCAAGGATTGCCCTGTCACCAAATGCAGTGAATTCCAGGTTCGGTGCACGCTTCAATGACAGCTCGGCGCCAGCTAGAACTACTGACGCTCCGAAATCTCCACCCATGCAATCCAGCGCTACGCGGACTCTTTCGGCCAACGGAAGGTCCTCCCAACGCGCCAGACCTGACTATCTATAGCGCAAATGCGGTTCGTTGTATCCGCTATCCAGCGGAAATCGGAAGCGAAGCATCTCTATGCGCAGAGATGTCAAGGCAGCAGT
>NZ_JAVRBF010000076.1:0-34144 GCF_032436805.1 Streptomyces sp. P17
TGTACATTTTTATTCACGTTAGGATGTAGAAAGGAGAGCGGATGAAAAAAATATGCGCAACGTGTGGAAAGTCATTCGAGACCACTTCCAACCGTGCAACTTACTGTAGCGAAGAATGCCGAAAAATAGGTATTGCAGAAAAACAGAAACTCTTAATGCGGAAAAAGCGGAAAGAGGAAAAAGAACGTAAAGAAGCAGAGTTAAAGACTAATGTCAAAAACTCTACTAAGCCTAAAAAAATACGTGATATTGAAAAATATTACCAAAAGAAAAAGCAAGAGCTTTTAGAAAACGAAAAGCAATTTGGATATGTTGGTAGGACATTAATCGAAGGAATAGATATCCACGATCCAGAATTTAAAAAACTAATAATGGAGAAAATCAAATGAAGCAAACCGGAATGAACTTCCTGCGTAGAAAGTTAGCTCTTTATAAAACGGGCGTTGAAAAACGCTATCGTTATTATGCAATGCAAGACGTTGACAACACAATGAGCATTGTGATGCCTTACAACGTTAAAAGCGCCTATCGGTCAGTCTTGGAATGGACTACAAAAGGTGTAGATGCCTTAGCAGATAGAATTGTTTTCCGTGAATTTGGTAACGATGATTTTAACGCAACAGAAATATTCAATGCAAACAATCCAGATATATTTTTTGATACTGCAATTCAATCTGCATTGATTGGTTCATGTGCATTCGTTTATATTTCAAAAGTCGATGGCGAGTTGCCGCGTTTGCAAGTCATCGAAGCAAGTAAGGCGACTGGCATTTTAGATCCAACGACTTTCCTGTTAACCGAAGGGTACGCAGTTTTAGAAACAGACCAGAATGACAATCCTATTTTGGAAGCGTATTTTACACCAACTGAAACATGGTACTATCCAAAAGATAGCGAACCTTATAGTATTCCGAATCCAACGAATCAACCGCTATTAGTACCAATTATTCACAGGCCAGACGCAGTAAGACCATTCGGTCGTAGTCGAATCACACGGTCGGGAATGTATCAGCAAAAAGCCGCCAAACGTACTTTGGAACGTGCCGAAGCAACCGCAGAATTTTATTCGTTCCCACAAAAATACGTTTTAGGAACAAGCCAAGATGCCGAGGCATTAGATAAGTGGAAAGCGACAGTTTCAACCGTTTTAGAGATTACTAAAGACGATGACGGAGATAAGCCAGTTGTCGGGCAATTCGCTACAGCGAGCATGGAACCATTTTACGGTCAGTTAAAAATGTATGCATCGTTATTCGCGGGTGGTTCTGGATTGACACTAGATGACCTTGGTTTTCCGTCTGACAATCCATCGAGCGTTGAGGCTATCAAGGCAAGCCACGAGAACTTACGTGCATCTGCTAAAAAAGCGCAACGATCATTCGCAAGTGGATTTTTAAATGTTGCGTATATAGCAGTTTGTTTACGTGACAATCAACCATATGAACGCACAATGTTCATGAATACCAAAATCATTTGGGAACCATTGTTTGAAATTGACGGTGCTAGTCTTTCAACAATCGGAGACGGTCTAATTAAGATTTCTCAAGCGTATCCAGAATTAAATATTGGCGAAGTATTATTCCAGACAACTGGTATAAAGGATGGTGAGACAGATGGTTGATGATATTGTCCCAAAATTATTAGATGACTCGAAAAAAGAGTTTTTAAACAAGTATAAAGCCAATAAAAAAATACCGAAGTTGTTAGAGACCAAAAATCATGCTAATGCTTATTTATACGCTCAAGAGGTTGGCAACATTTTAGCAGAGGTTTTTGATAGTAAATTATCCGCGAGCATTTTGCCAGATGGCAAGATGTTTTTTAATATCGCAGAAAGGATATTAAATGAAACACTTGGAAATAATCATAAGTTGGTTACTGACTACGCAGTCGAATTGCAAACCGCCTTGAATAAAGAGGCTGGCATCGGATTAAAACCTAAGAAGAATAAAATCAACCAGGATAAAGTTGATGGAATAGTTAACAGATTATCTTCCGAAGATAATTTTGATGAAGTCAAATGGATTCTAAAAGACCCAGTTGTCAATTTTTCGCAGTCAGTCATTGATGATTTTATTATGACTAATGTCGATTTTCATGCAAAAGCAGGGTTAAAGCCAAAACTAACTAGATATGTGGTTGGTAAATGTTGCAAGTGGTGTGAAAACTTAGCAGGCACCTACGACTATCCAGTCGATAAAATCATTTATGCAAGGCATGAAAATTGTGACTGTGTGGTTGAATATCATCCCAAAGACGGACGAGGTATTCAAAACGCTTATTCGAAAAGATGGAGGTAACTACTTGATAATTTTGCAAATGGCATTATTTTTAAGCGGAAGGAAGTGATCTAACATCTCCCAGCGATAGGGTTATCATGCAATACGGTTGGAAGGAAATAGTGATGGTCAAAACTAAAGAAAAACTTGGCAATCAGCATCCCACTCAATCGGTAAACTTACATTGGACTAAAACACTATCACCAGAAGCACTTGGTTATTATGTAAAGACTGGCCTTAAATACTACGACTGGCAAAAATATCTGCTAGAGGACATAATGGCTGTCAACGATGACGGTCTTTGGGTACACCAAAAATACGGTTACTCACTCCCTCGGCGGAATGGTAAAACAGAGGTCGTTTATCTTTTAGAATTGTGGGGATTGCATAATGGGCTAAATATGTTGCACACTGCACACAGAATTAGTACATCGCATTCGTCATTCTTAAAGCTAAAAAAATACCTTGAAATGTCTGGTTACGTTGATGGAGAAGACTTCACATCTAACAAAGCGAAAGGTCAAGAGCGTATTGAGTTTAAAGCAACAAGTGCTGTCATCCAATTCCGAACGAGGACATCTAACGGTGGACTCGGTGAAGGATTTGACTTGCTTGTCATTGATGAAGCGCAAGAGTACACAGTCGAACAAGAAACTGCTTTAAAATATACTGTTTCTGACAGCGATAACCCAATGACAATTATGTTAGGTACACCACCAACTGAAGTTTCAACTGGTACTGTCTTTGAAAATTATCGTAAAGATGTTTTAAAAGGCAATAAAAAGTATTCGGGCTGGGCCGAGTGGTCAGTGGATTCCGTAAAGGATATTCATGACACAGACAGTTGGTATCTAACAAATCCGTCGATGGGTTATCACTTAAATGAGCGGAAAATTGAAGCAGAGCTTGGGGAAAATGGACTTGACCACAATATCCAACGTCTAGGCTATTGGCCAACATTCAACATGAAATCAGACATCTCCGAAAAAGATTGGGCAGCACTTGAAATTGAAGAAATACCAGAATTTAACAGTAAGCTTTTTGTCGCTGTTAAGTACGGTCAAGACGGAAATAATGTTTCGATGTCAATCGCAGTTAGAACTAAGGATGAAAAAGTCTTTGTTGAAACTATTGACTGTGTATCGATCAGAAACGGTTCGCAATGGATAATCAATTTCTTAAAAAATGCAGATGTTGAAAAAGTCGTAGTAGATGGAGCAAACGGTCAACGTATTCTTGAAGCTGAGATGAAAGAGTTTAGGCTTAAAGCGCCAATTCTCCCAACAGTTGCAGAGGTCATAACAGCCAATGCAATGTGGGAGCAAGCTATCGCTCAAGGAACATTAAGTCATAATAATCAACCATCACTAACCGCTGTAACAACAAACTGTGCAAAACGCAATATCGGTTCAAACGGTGGTTTTGGTTACAAGTCGCTTTTTGATGATAGGGATATTAGTCTAATGGATAGTGCATTGCTAGCACATTGGCTTTGTGCAACAACTAAGCCAAAAAGAAAGCAAAGAATTAGTTATTGAGAGACCTTCTTAATGCGAAAAATTACCGAACTGCAGGGCAAAGCAGGAGAAAGGACGTTATATGTCAGATTTTAAAATTATTGAAACTCAAGAAGAATTAGATGCAGTTATTAAAGCACGATTATCACGAGAGCGTGAGAAATATGCAGACTATGAAGACTTGAAAAAACAACTAGCTGATTTTGAAGCTAAAGAAACAACTTACCAAAATACAATTAATGATCTAAAAACTAGAGAAACAGAGTTAAGCTCTCAGGTTGAATCGTTAAATGGAGACTTAACTCAAACTAGATTACAAACTGCTAAGCAACGCATTGCAACTGAATATGGCTTACCACTTGACTTAGCAGACAGACTTCAAGGTGATGACGAGGACGGATTCAAGGCTGATGCTGAAAGACTAGCAAGTTATTTGGCGCCAAAACAACCGACGCCACCTTTAAAATCAAATGAACCAACCATTTCTGACAAAAAAGAAGCAAGCTGGGCAGAAATGGCTCGAAACTTAACTAACAAAGGAGATTAAAAAACATGGCAGACGCAATTAAAGCAGGAACACTATTTAAACCAGAATTAGTAACAGAAATCATGAGCAAAGTGCAAGGTCACTCTACACTTGCTAAGTTATCAACACAAACACCAATCCCGTTTAACGGAGTTGAGCAATTTATTTTTAATTTAGACGGAAACGCTCAAATTGTTGGTGAAGGCGAACAAAAATTAGGATCAACAGCAACAGTAAAATCTAAAATCATTAAGCCAATGAAATTTGTTTATCAAGCACGTATGACGGATGAATTTAAATATGCATCTGAAGAAAAACGTTTAAACTTCTTAAAACACTATGCAGATGGATTTGCTAAAAAAATGGCAGAAGCGTTTGACATTGCAGCTATTCACGGTTTAGAACCTCGCACTCTTACTGATGCATCGTTCAAAGCTACTAACTCATTTGATGGAGTTGTTACTGAAAACGTAGTTAAATACGACGCAGCTACAATTGACGATAATATTGATTCTGCAGTTAACACTATTGTGGTTAACGGAAATGAAGTAACTGGTATCGCTCTATCACCTCAAGCAGGACAAGACATGTCTAAAATTAAATTGGGCGCTGATAAATTACCAGCATATCCAGAATTCCGCTTTGGGCAACGTCCAGATAATTTCTTTAACATGAATCTAGACATGAACAAAACACTTACAGTAAAAGGCGGTACTGCTAAAACAGACCACGCTATTGTCGGTGACTTCCAAAGTAAATTTAAATGGGGATACGCAGAAAATATTCCACTTGAAATTATTGAATATGGTGATCCAGATGGTTCTGGTCGTGACCTTAAAGCGTACAATGAAATTTTACTACGTTCTGAAGCGTTCATCGGATGGGGCATCCTTGACGAAAAAGCATTCGCTCGTGTAGAAGTTCAAGATTAATTTTAGGAGGAATTTATGGCAATTTACAAAGATAAAAACACTGGGGCGGTAGTCGTAACAGATTCTGTCCTTTCTGGTGATTGGGAACTTGTAAAAGAGACAGTTAAGGAAAAGAAAGAAGAGGCTAAGTAGCCTCGAAATAGGAGGTTATGATGGCTAATTTTGCAACAGTTGAAGATGTTTCGTTATTGTGGAGACCATTGACAACAGATGAAATGTTACGTGCAGAGGCGCTCTTGGCAGTCGTCTCTGACACGTTACGCTTGGAAGCTGAAAAAGTAGGTAAAGATTTAGACCAGTCATTTGCCGATAGCGTGTCTTACGCAAGTGTTTTTAAAGCTATTACAGTTGACATCATCGCTAGGACACTCATGACTCCAACCACAGGTCAACCAATGGTACAAGAAAGTCAATCGGCACTTGGCTATACTTGGTCTGGCACCTATCTGAGTCCTGGCGGTGGATTATTTATTAAAGATTCGGAACTCAAACGGTTAGGACTGAAACGACAAAAAATAGGGGGGATCAATATCTATGGGGAAGATACATGGAATACCAATTACCCTTATTGATAAGCAAGTTATGTCAGTTGACCCATTTGGAGCACCAGTTGTAAAAGATGTTGAGATACTAGTTGATAATGTTTTAGTCGCTCCAGCCTTATCTGATGACGTCATTAATCAGCTGAATTTAACAGGAAAAAAAGCTGTGTACACTTTAGGAATTCCAAAAGGTGATACCCATGATTGGGAAGACAAGGAAGTTGAATTCTTTGGTCAACGGTGGCGTACATTTGGTTTTGTGACAGAAGGCATTGATGATTTAATTCCATTGTCTTGGAACAAGAAAGTGATGGTGGAGCGCTATGGCTAAGTCTGGATTTAAACTGAATTATGCTGGCGTTGGTCAGCTTTTGAAGTCTGCTGAGATGCAAAAAGTTTTGGAAGAAAAAGCTACCGCAATCAAAAATCGTTGTGGAGATGGCTATGGTCAAGACACTTATGTCGGTAAAACTCGTGCTAATGCTATGGTTTACGCTGAAACTTTTGAAGCAAAAAGAGACAACATGAAAAACAATACCATTTTGAAGGCGGTGCGGTAGATGATTGAACTGGTAATTAAAAATTACTTAGACGGTCACTTATCTGTGCCGTCTTTTTTAGAACGACCACAAAAATCTCCAGAAAGTTTTGTGCTTTTTGAAAAAACCAGCAGCGCTAAAAATAATTATTTACCATCTTCCACTTTTGCCTTTCAAAGCTATGCTCCTTCAATGTATGAAGCAGCTGTTTTAAATGAAGCAGTGAAAGAAACGGTTGAAGGAATGATTGAGCTAGATGAAATCAGTAAAATTAAGCTCAACAGCGATTATAACTACACAGATACAACAACTAAGGAATATCGCTATCAAGCGGTATTTGATATGAATCATTATTAAGGAGGAACATAAATGTCAGATGTAAAAAATGTAACCACAGCAAAACCTAAAGTTGGTGGAGCTGTCTATTCTGCACCATTAGATACAACATTACCAACAGATTCGATTACTGCGTTAGATGCAGCATTTAAGCCATTAGGTTATATTTCAGAGGATGGCATAACTAATGCAAACTCGCCAGAAACAGATAATATCAAGGCCTGGGGCGGCGATATCGTTGCTGTTGTTCAAACAGAAAAAGCCGATACTTTCACTTATACTTTAATTGAGCCGTTAAATGTGGAAGTTTTAAAAGAAGTATATGGTTCTGCGAATGTTTCAGGTACTTTAGATACTGGTATTGCTATTAAAGCTAATGCAACTCCAGCAGAAGCACATGTTTTAGTAGCTGAAATGGTATTAAATGGTGGAGTGTTAAAACGTATTGTCATTCCTAATGGAAAAATTTCTGAAGTTGGAGAAATCGTCTATAAAGATGATGAAGTGAGTGGTTACGAAACAACTATTGCTGCTTTACCTGATGAAGATGCAAATACTCACTACGAATATATTAAAAAACCAGGAGCTAAAGCCTAATGTCCAAAAAAATAAAAGGAAAAACACAATCTGGCTTTGCCTATGAAATTGAAGAAGCTCGATTAAATAATTACGAACTTTTAGAAACCATTGGGGAATTAGAAGATAATCCAATGGTCATTTCTAAAATGGTAATTATGCTCCTTGGAAAAGAGCAAACAAATAAATTAAAAGATCACCTCCGGGATGAAGAAGGTCTTGTCCCAGTTGATAAAATGACTGAAGAAATTACCGAAATTTTCCAATCTCAAGCGGTAAAAAAATAACGCTCCTTGCCAGAATGATAAAAACTGACGAGGATGCATTAATTTGTGACCTTGCAGAAACGTATCATATTTTCGATTATCGACAGCTACCAGTAAATATGGTGGCTGTTTTTTCTTATGGTCTGAAAGATGATTCCAGAATAAAAATGATTATGAATGATCAAAATATTTCCTTGGAAAATCTGCTTTTAGCTGGTATCAGTGACAAAGTAGGCCTTTTATTGTGGATGAATTCTAAAGATGGTCAAAAGAATAAAAATCGTCCAGTGCCTCTGTTAGAACTTTTAACTGGTGGTGCGAAAAAATCAGATGATACAGTTGTATTTAATTCTGGTGAGGAATTTGAACGTAAACGTCAAGAATTGATTGGAGGTGGTTAAATGGCAACTGAATTAGGTCAAGCGTATATACAAATTATGCCTTCAGCTAAAGGAATTAGTGGAGCTATTTCTAAACAAATCGATCCTGAAGCAACTTCTGCTGGTACTTCTGCAGGTAGTAAATTAGGTTCTGCTTTAAAAGTGGGACTTTTAGCAGCAGCGGCTACTGCAGGAGTTGCCATGGGGAAAATTATTTCTTCTTCTATTTCCGAAGGTGCTGACCTGCAACAATCTCTCGGAGGGATTGAAACTTTATTTAAAGGCAGTGCCGATAAAGTTAAAAAATATGCCGATGAAGCTTATAAAACTTCTGGCTTATCCGCAAACGACTACATGACTAATGTGACAAGTTTCTCAGCTAGTCTATTGCAGTCAATGGGCGGAGATACTGAAAAGGCTGCTGACAAAGCCAATATGGCTATGGTAGACATGTCGGATAAAATGTTAGTCCGACTAAAACGCATTGAACCTTATCTGGGGTGTGTGGCGTAAGCCATGCTAACGGGGAAACTCTAAGGGCTTTAGCCTATGACAATCCCGTGCTAAGCCTGTAAACATACAGGAAAGTGTAACGACTATTCTATTTAGAAGTAGAGTTATTATTGATACATAACTCGAAGCGGTGCGATTGGTAAAAATAACAAATTTGTGATATAATACAACCATACAAAGAATAAATATGGGGGTATTAAATATGAACTGGGTAAAAATAAAAGGGTACGAAGAATTTTATGAAATATCGTCAAATGGCGAGATTAGAAGTAAGGATAGAACTGTAACTGATAAAATTGGTAGAACAAGGTCTTGGAATGGTAAGGTATTAAACCCAGATATTGCTCCCAACGGTTATTACAGGGTTACTTTTTCGATTAACAGAAAAAGAAAACAATTTTACGTCCACAGACTAATCGCTGAATATTTCATACCGAATCCTGATAACTTGCCACAAGTTAACCATATAGACGGGAACAAGCTAAATAATAGCTTAGATAACCTAGAGTGGGTTACTGTTCAAGATAATGTTATACATGCTTATAAGAATGGGTTGACAAAACATATAAGCGGTAAAGAACATTTCAATTATGGTAAATTTGGTGCTGAAAGTAAAAAAGCAAAACCAGTTATAGCAACTAACATTATCACAAATGAAACGAAAAGATACGGTTCCATTGTTGAAACTGTCAAAGATGGTTTTACAAAATCAGAAGTATCAAGGTGTTGTAATCACGGTGGAATACACAAAGGCCATCTTTTCGAATTTGCCAATATGATATAGTCTACTCCCTAAGGCTTGCGAGAAATCGCAGGTCTTTTTAAATACCACGAAAGTGGGGGTATCTAGGAACGCCAATAAAATGGGTACAAATATGCAAGATATCCAAAACGCATATCAAGGATTTAGTAAGCAAAACTACACCATGCTCGATAACCTTAACACAATGGGGGCACTCGCCGCATAAATAAAGGGCGATGTGCGAACCCTCTCTGATTGACTTGGAACTCCTGAAGAGGACAACAGGGCGGAAGTTTAAATACACCGTGAACGACTGAGCGAGAGGGCTTCTATCACATAGAAGAAGCGACAGTCTGAACTGCAACAATAACTTAATCGAGAAATTGCAGATTAACAATATGCAAATTAGGGTATGGTGGTACTAAAACAGAAATGCAACGTTTGTTAGCCGATGCTACTAAATTAACTGGTGTCAAATATGACATTAATAATTTGAGTGATGTGTATAGCGCCATTCATGCAGTACAAGAAAATTTGGATATCACAGGTACTACTGCTAAAGAATCTGCTGAAACATTTAGCGGATCTATGGCGTCCATGAAAGCTGCCGCTTCAAATGTTTTAGGGAAAATGTCCCTAGGAATGGATATTACTAACGATTTAAACGCCTTGGCACAAACTGTTTCTACTTTTCTGTTTAATAATTTTATTCCAATGGTAACTAATATTTTATCAGCGTTGCCTGGAGCAATCGTCACGTTTATTCAAACTGCAGCGCCACAATTTTTATCCGCAGGGCAATCTATGCTAACGCAATTGGCAACAGGTATCACTACTGGAATACCAACATTTTTAACGTCTTTTCAAGGCATTTTAACTGGTATTATGACGTGGATTACAACAAATTTGCCCACTTTTTTAGCAACTGGTGTACAAATTTTAACTAGTATTGGCACTGGTATTTTACAGGCTATTCCAACGTTAATTACAACAGCGGCTAATATTGTGACAGGTTTTATCTCGTTTTTGATGACGAATTTACCACTCATTCTAGAATCTGGGAAAAATTTGCTTTTAAATTTGGTTGACGGTATTATCTCTAATTTGCCAGCTATTGGTCAAAGTGCTATTCAAGCGGTGAGCAAATTTATTGATGTAGTTGTTCAAAACTATCCGCAATATTTGGCAAAAGGTCAAGAAATTGTCTTGTCTTTAGTAAAAGGTATTTTAGAACGATTACCAAGTTTAATTACAACAGCTTTTACTTTAATGAAACAATTTCTAGCGATGATTATTTCTAAAATTCCCGATATTATTTCTGGAGGGGTAAAAATCCTTTTAGGTTTAGTCAGCGGAATTATTAAAAGTATTCCTGATTTGTTATCAGCCACTGATAAAATTGGTACAACGCTTATTAATGAAGTTCGAAATATTGATTTATTAGGTGCTGGTCGTGCGATTATGGATGGTTTCTTGAGTGGATTAAAGCAAGCCTGGGGAAGCGTAAAAGATTTTGTTGGAGGCATTGGTTCTTGGATCAAGGAACATAAAGGGCCACTTTCTTATGATAAAAAGCTCTTAATCCCTGCTGGTCTTGCTATCATGGGCGGATTAAACGATAGCTTGCAAGATGGCTTTCAAAAAGTTAAGCAAACTATTTCTGGGGTGGCTGGAGAAGTCCAAGGAATGATTATGGATGGAGTGGACACTAGCAAACTGTTAGATGATGGATGGAATCCACAGTTGAGTTACGCTGTATTGTCTTCTGATTCGGTTAAGACAACTCAACCTAAAAATAAAACGAGTGCAGCCAGCAAAACTGATCCGCCGATAATTGTTGAAGTGTACACAACCGTTGAACTTGATAAGAAAGTAGTTTCTAAAGAAATTGCAGAACCGGTAAAAATTGAGATTGATGGAATTGAGCGGAGAGCTACAATCATCAAAAAAGGGAGGGCAAAATAGTGACAAAGCAGGTTACAGTAACATTTGATGAATACGTCATCACAGAAATTTTGACCGTTAACTCCCTGAACCGAGGAATTGGGCCAACACAATCTTTTCGTACGCAAAACAGAAATGATAAGAAAGGTGTGCGCTTCCTTGGCACGTCTTCTACGGTTTTAACTCATGAAATGGATTTTACCCTGATGGAGGGTGTAATAGAGAAACGACGAGAGATATCAAGAATTTTAAATGTAAGTGAACCTAAGAAGCTGATTTACTCAGATGAACCTGACAAGTTTTATTGGGCACTGCCTAGTGGGGACACTGATTTTGAAGATAAAAGACTCTATGGGGATGGGTCAATTACATGGCAGATTTTTGACGGCCTTGCCTACTCCACGGAAGAGTATAGCTTTACCAACGACGGCGCAGACCCTCGTGCTATTACGATTAACAACCCTGGCACCGAGCCAATGCTCTTGGAGTTGGAAGCGGAGTTTACCAGCGACTGTGGTTTTCTTGGTTTACAAAATGATGATCTATCCACCAGTGCTCTTTTTGGCACGATTGAGGAGGTTGACGGTTATCATTACGAAGCTTCCGAAACGCTCTTTGATGACCATTTTACGGTAGACCGTGGCTGGCTTTTGAATCAAGGAATCACGCCAGGCGTAACGGCTGAGCGCTTGCAAAACGGAACTGCCAGCTACCAAGTAGACGAATGGCAAGGACCGCCAGCGGGTTATCCAGGGATTGTTGATCCTAACGAAGGATATGCGAAAGTAACCGACTACGGAACCGGAAATTCGTGGCACGGGGTGGCGATTACTAAAATCGTTCCGCCGGATAAAAATGGCGCTTACCCTGTTAATTGGCGTTCCAGTTATCGGATTGATTTTAACAACGACGGCGCCGATAACAAAAATGTTCGCGTCGGGCACAACTCCGTAACATACTCCAATCAAAACGATGAGCTGATAGTGGCTGTTGTTGTTGAGGATAACAATTCGGTTTCCGAACGTTCCGATGTGGCAATTTACATTGACGGCAATCGTGTATGGGATAACCGCGAGACGTCCAAATACTATGTAAGCGGGCGTACTGCATGGGTGGCTGTGGAGAAAATTGGCAATGAAATTACTGTTAATGTCAGCTATGCGGGTGTTCAAAAGTCATTTATTAGCAAGAATCCAGACACGGAACTGCGGAAGATTACATGGTATGGCGCTGCATATAAAGAATATTTGCCAATCGCTAATAACTTTTTCCGAGCGATTAATGTCAAGAAACATAACGTTCTTAACTGGCAAGATATCCCGAATAAATTTGGAAGTAAGGACATTTTGCTATACGGCAAAAACGTAGACAACATCTATTGCACGTTAAATAATAACCAAGGCTTGCAATACCGCGACCCTGGCTCCACTTTGATTTACGCACCACCAGGCTTAAGTACCATGTTTTTAAGCTGGTCAGATTTTGCAACCGCGCCAATTGTCAAACTAAAAGGGAGGGCTGCATACGTATGATATTTACTTTGACGGATCGCATGTACAATGTTTTAGATGCATACGAGACTGATGATTACCTCATTGGTCAATATGTTGGCTCCATTTTGGAGACGTTGGACATTAATGTGTTAACCAAGAGTATCCATGCTGACTTGTGGACCAGCGGCAATTACATCATGTGCCAAGACAAATCCGGCCGGAAATACTGGCTTACAATTTACGATGACGAAGACGGCTTAAACGATGATGTTAAGTCGTTTTCTTGTTATTCTGGAACTATCGATATCGTATCGGAAGAATGCCCACCAATTTCTGCCACTCAAGCCCAGCCGTTTGAGTGGTATTTTAATCGGATATTTTCCGACACAGGGATTACTTTAGGCATTAATGAGATTTCTGGAATGACTCGAAAGTTAGAGTTTACGTCAGAAAATGCGACCAATGCGGAAATGCTCCAATTTGTCTTAAATGGGTTTGACAACGCCGAAGCACAACTGGACGTTAAGTTTGATGGTAGTACACCAACAGAACTCGTCCTGAATGTTTACAAGCGAATTGGCGAGGAACAGCCACAAGCTATCTTATCTGATGAAGACGATAGCTTGACTGATTTAACCCGAAAAGGCTCTCTAAGTGAGCTTGGGACGTGTTTGGATTTAGAAGGCGCAGAAGTTGATGAGAAGACCGTTACTTTGGCCGGAAAATACTACGAGGAAAAAGATGCTGCGGGGAATATCCTTTATTACTCACCTAAAAATCTAACTCGTATTTTTAGCGTCAAGGCGCACGAAGATTATTATGTTAAATTGCCAAACAAGGCTCATGGTGAGTTTGACGGCTACATTAACCGCCGTTACAAGTCCGAAGCTAAAACGCAAGATGCACTGTGGGCAGAAGGCTTGGCCCGACTTAAAAAAATCGACCATGCTGTTGTGGAGTACGATGCCAAAGGGGATATTAGCTGTGGCATTGGCGACAATGTGCAAGTGGTCTCTCATACCATGCGACCACCAGTTATGGTCAGCGCCAGAACGACCGAGTACAAGTTTAATGACGACGACCACAGTCGGAATGAGTACAAGTTTAGTAATTACGTGGACTTGGAAAGCAACATGGATGATTTAACGTCGATCATTAACAAGATTAAAGATCAGATTGTTTATGTGGTTGACCAGTCTGTGATGTACTGCTTGGCAGACCAAGGAAATACAGCGCCCGTAACAGGGTGGACGAATGTCAATCCGGGGGCCGTAAAAGGCAAGTGGTTGTGGACGAGGACTAAGATTGACTACTCCAACGGTACGTCTAGCGTGTCGGAAGTGCCGACTTATTCGGCGATTAATGGGGAACCAGGAAAACCCGGCACCAGTCCCATAATCACGCCAAATGATGATGGCACGATTACAATTTTGGATGTGGAAGGAGAGAAGGTCACACCTGATTTGACGGGGCCACCAACCGGGGTTATCTCGCAAAGTACAGTGCCGTCTGCACCATATATTGGCATGCTCTGGCAAAACACTGGCACGCCTGCCGGCTACATCAAAGGATGTGTCTATCGATGGAATGGCTCTAAGTGGGAGTTATGGACATTCTCTGCAGTGAATATCATGGCAGAGACCTTTGTGGGGCTGACCTTCCAAGGGGTGAAATTCATTGGGTCCAATTTCACCAGCAACTTTGATCGTCAAATTGTTTCTGGTAGTCCAAACTGGGTCAAGGGGACCTCTGTGATTGAAAACGGGAGTGTTAAAAATACAACGACTCAATATGTAAAGTCAACTGGTGCTGTTATTAATACTGGGACTAATTCCCTTGACCCAGATGCCTTAAGAACGACGATTAATAATCCTGACGGCAGTAATCAGTCATTCGCTGCATTAACTGGTGGTGGATTGACCTTGTCTTCTAATTTAGGTGGTAGGTTCTATGGTGTTCTAACGGCTGACATGCTGACAAAGACTCCCTGGATCAACTTACCACTGAATGCTGGATTTCAAGCTTCTGAGGGTCGGGTCCCTCAGTATAAAATTCAGTATAACGTTGATGGGACTAGAACGATTCTGTTTCGTGGGCAGGTTACAACGACAAACGCTTCAATTCCAGCAAATTGTTATTTTGAAAAAGATCGGGAATATTTCTGTGCAACGATCCCGTCCGCTGTACGACCGGCACAGACCTGTTTCACATATGCTCCAACTGGGGCGAACGTCTATGTTGGTGGTCGTTTGGCTGCAATTGCAGGAAGCGGCTCGATTCAAGTGCTGATCCCCCATGCGAACGTAAACTACATTGTTTTAGATAGTTTAAGTTACATCATTGACTAGGAAGGAGGAGTCTAGATGATCAACATTATTTCGATTACGCCGGTTTATGATGCAGATGGAACTTTGATGTATAGCAATGTGTACGTTGAAGTTGTGCTGACTAGTGGTGAAAAAGGAAATGCCAATTTTACATTGTTGCCTGAAGAAATCGATTTGGTGGCAGTAAGTAAGAGTATTAAAGAAAAAATCAAAAATGGATTGTAGATCGTCGTGATGCACGGCGGTCTATTTTGTTGGTTAAATATGCTAATGAAGGAAGTAATTTAGGTGGTAAATGTTGGAGAAATGGCAATGTGGGCTGGCTGGATCGCGACGATCTTGGGTCTGGTGGCCCTCGTCGTCAAACCAATCGTGGGGAGTTTTACGAAGATCTCGGAAAATCTAACCAAAATCAGTCATACATTAGATCTGGTCAACAAAGATCTTGAATCATCTAAGAGCGATCGTCAATCGATTCACGATGAGCTGAGAGTTCATGATGAACGACTCGATCGGCACAGTGAACAGTTGGTGTCACATGACGAACAATTGAAAACTTTATTCAAAGGAGGAAATAGGCATGCAAATGACAAATAAAACCTATGACAAAGTAAAATGGATCGTTTCGGTGGTCCTGCCGGCCTGTGGAGTGCTCGTGGGGACACTTGGTAAGGCATATGCTTGGGACTTTACTGATCTTGCAGTCACGACAATCTCAGCTATCACTGTTTTTTTGGGGTCAGTGTTCATGGTATCAAGTAAAAACTATCAAAAGAATGCGGGTGAATGACGATGGTGAAAATGCCAGAAGTAGAGATCAAACTGCGAACAGACACCCCTCAAGTTGGTGTTGTTCCATATCGGCAAGTACACGCTCACTCTACTGGAAATCCAACATCAACGGTGCAAAACGAGGTTGATAATCAAATCAATAATCGGCCTCAAGGATTTGCCAATGATTGGGTGGGTAATAGTCGCATCGTGCGCACATCGCCGCTGAATAGGGGCGCATATGATGTTGGTGGCGGATGGAATGCAGAAACGTTCGCATCTGTGGAACTGATTGAGAGCCATCGAACTTTTGAAGAGTTTTATGCTGACTATCAGATCTATGTAAATCATTTGCGGAATCTTGCGGACCAGGGTGGTATTCCCAAAACATTGGATAGCCCAGCATTGGAAGGGATCAAAACTCATGAATACTGCACGTACAACCAACCGAACAACGGTAGTGATCACACGGACCCCTATCCATATTTAGCTAAATGGGGCATTAGCCGTGCGCAATTTAAAAATGATGTAGAGCAGGGTTTTACGATTGAAACGAACAAAACTAAAAAGAGAGAAGGAAATGTGATGTTATTATTTAAAGAAGGCGGCAAGTGGGGAATCAGTATACACATGTCAGTAATCCTAAAGAACTAGATGCGATCAAGATGATGATGGACAAAGCGGGTTATGACACTTGGGAACATACAAATGCTGATCAAATCAAATATATTAAAAAAATCGCCGAGCTTGTCAAATAAAAATAGCCCCGGACTTCCGGGGCAGTACATAGATCAATTCAAAAAAATAGCCCTCGGGATTATCCCGGGGGCATCTATTTCTTTTTGTTGCCAAACTCTAAATCGTAAAAAACGAATGCGTATAAAATGATAAATGGCAGCACTCCTTTGATGATAAAGGCTTTGTTGTCATCATAGGTACTGACATAAATCAGCAGTATGATGACCAGCGCCAACAATACAGCCTGTATAAAATTTTTATTCATTGGCTCTCCTTTCCGAGATGTTGTTGCTCCAACAAAACACGGCCCTGGTAGTAAGCATCGCTGGCGGTCAAAAAGCCGCTCTTGTAATACCGCTTGCCACCTACGGTAATCCACGCCCGATAGCGCTCCTGCTTAGTTTTGCGGGTATAATACCGGCTAACTCCACGATAGCCTGTGGAAGAGTCTTTGCGAGGTTCCTTGCCTAAAAATAGGGAGGATGGGTCATATCGTCCCCGCAATGCGTGTTTAGTCAACAGAAAAGACACGCAATGCGTATATTTTTTCCAAAACAAAAACCCCGCCAATCGGCAGGGCTAGTCTTCATTGAAATCTTTTAAAATCTGCTCCAATTTTTCATCCGAGACCGGCACAAAGCTGGTGACTACGATTTCTTCCTCGTCCATATTTAACATCTCACTTTATGCGGATATCGGCTCCGCTCAAATTCCACTACGATCTGCGGTTTGCCAATCATCGCATACTTCCGACAAATAAACTGTTTGCGACTGTTAAACTCACCGGCTACAGCCACGCGACTCCCCTCGGCCACATCAGCCAGAAACGATAGGGAGAGTGTAGGCAATTTTGTTGGCAAGAAAATGATTTAACTCATTTTCATGAACTGCCTACATTTTGTCTACGCTCCAAAAAATATAGTTGAATATTGGTAGATATTGAAAGATAATAAAATAAATAACGATATCCTTACAAATTGATATTTAACTAGATATTTTTGAATACTATGAGATATCATCGAATCTTTATAGGTTTATTTGTCCCACAGGAAGCCTTCATGGCTGTTCTGAAAATGGATGAGGACGAACCTAAGAAGAAATAAGGGTTTGTTTGAAAATGAACCATCAAAATGCTTTGTGTTTTCATAATTTGCCTACGATTTGCCTACGTCAGTTTGATGTCGTAGGCAAATTTTGCTTTTTCCAGCTATCCGAGGACGCCAGAAATAATATCTGTTAGTTCGTTTTTCATCTTTTTCGTAACATGTGTGTACGTATCTAGCGTTGTCGAAATCCGACTGTGGCCTAATCTTTCTTGTACAGCTTTTGGCTTGGCTCCATTTTCTAGTAAGAGGGTGGCGTGGGTATGCCTTAGAGAATGATAATGGAATCTGAAACCAAGCTCTTTGCTGATTTTTGAACAATTCCATTTGATCGAGTTCGGTGTTACTGGTTCGCCGTTGGCTTTTGTACAAACCCAATCGCTATTATAGTAATACTTCCTATGAAGCAGGCGGTTTTCCATCTGTCTTTTTTTGTGTGTTTTTAATTCTTTAAATAGGGTTTCATCTGCCGGAATCGTGCGATAGCTTGCTTGTGTCTTTGGTGTGCCCACAAGGATGCCATTTTTATCTTGCGTCATACTCTTGCTTATTGTTATTGTCCTGTCCTCAAAAGAAACATCTGACCAAGTTAACGCACAAACTTCACCACGTCTTAGGCCGGTATGCATTCCTATGACGAGGGGAATGTGGAAGGGGTCAGCAGGAGGGGTGCGTTTCAGTATTTGGTCATACTGATCAACAGAGATGATTCCCATATCACTGCGGGTAACTTGATGCTGCTGATCGTATACTGGCGGCTCTACATATTGCATCGGATTTTCCCTTATAAGTTTCCATGGATAGACCGCTTTTTTAAAGGCACCACCAAGTACTGTGATGATAATTTCCACACTGTGTTTTGCGAGCTTTTTGTCAGTACCGTTAAAGGTAGGGAGGCTGTCTACAAATTCTTGAAGCATTTCAGGGCCCGCTGATTTTAGCTTGTATTTTCCGATGCCGGGCTTGATGTACTTGTCAATGATGTTCCGGTAATTCTTTTGGGTGTTGTATTTGAGTTTTCTTTCTACATGGTTTGTAAACCAGTAGTCGAAGTAATCAGCAACACTAATATTCGAAAGCTTAATGACATCTCCGTTTTCATATTGTTTCATGGCTTCACGCATTGCTTCGTAAGCTTCCGCTTTTGTATTCCCGCCGACTCTTTCTATACGTTTTCGTTTCCCTTCGACAGAAGCTGCCTCGAAAGAATAGTACCATTTAGAGCCTCTTTTTCTTACGTGTCCTTCCATAATTATCTTTCCTTTCTTCGTTTTGTATCATTCAAGCCTAAAAATATACAAACTGGTGTTCGTTTTGTGAGTAAAAAGAAAAGGCCGAAGCCGTTTCTTGTGATATAATTGGTTGTATATGGAAACAACCAATTGGAGGTGTATTACATGATTTCAATCAATGAGTTCCCTCAATACGAGATTGAGGGCGATACAGTACAAGATTTAATTAATCTCTTAGTAAAACTCGATCCTAACAAAAAACTTTACTTTCTAAAGGTTTCATACGATGGCAATGAAGTGCGCGACGTATACAATTTAACTCCTACAAAAAGCGAAACTATAGACGGTACTGAAGACGGATATACTATTGTTCTCTAAAGTATTCAGAATTTACAATGAGTTCTGTAATGTCTTTTCTCTTGTTCAACCTATTGTTTATAGCTAACAAATCATCAAAGGAAGGCAGATTATCATCCGAAAAATCAGTATTCAAAGATAGACTAGTATATACATCAGATGAGATTACTAGTGCGCTTGGATATTTTTCTTGTAACAGCCTTACTTTACTAGCATTAAAAATCCAGATTGCAGGAAATAAAAGCGCAGGGTCATCTTCCGGCGAACTAGGTATTTCTTTAAAATCCTGATAAATTGTGCGGATATAGTCGTAAATTCGATAGCCCATATCTGCACATTCTTTCTTCGTGATAATTTTCCCTGCGTGGTAGACATTATTTCTAAGTTTCTTATCGTCATCGTCAATATATTTTTTATTTGAATTTTTCTTATCCTTCACATCGAGCTGAAAGAGCATGACAAGCGATTAGATGGCCAAAAAGAAAAAATTATCGAGCATGAGCAACAGCTTAGAACACTATTTAAAGAGAGAGGGTAATAACATGCAACTAAACGACAAAACTTACACAATCATTAAATGGGTGGTGCTTACTGTATTACCAGCATTAAGCGTACTTGTGGGCGTGCTAGGAAAGGCTTACGGCTTTGAGTATACAGATTTACGGTGTTGACAATTAACGCCGTAGCGGTATTTCTAGGCGCTGTAACGGGAGTAAGTGCAATTAATTACAATAAGCAAAATGGGGAGGAAAAATAATGGCATACACAGTAAAGCAACAAATTCGCCAAGGTTTACCACAGGTTGGCGTGAAGCCTTACAGACAAGTCCACGCTCATTCCACAGGAAATCCCAATTCAACTGCTCAAAACGAAGCGGATTACCATGATAGACGACCAGTGGAAAGTGGCTTTTTTCAGTACGTTGTCGGCGATGGTGTAGCGATTCAGACAGCTCCTCTCAACATGGGCGCATATGATGTTGGTGGCGGTTGGAATGCCGAAACTTTTGCAGCAGTAGAGCTTATCGAGTCACACAAGACAAGAGCAGAGTTCGAGCGTGATTATGCTATCTATTGCGAGTTGTTAAGGGACTTGGCGAACAAAGGTGGTATTCCGGTCACGCTAGATACAAATGATTTGGCAGGTATTAAAACGCATAATTATTGTACGCATCATCAACCTAACAATTTTAGTGACCACGTAGACCCACTACCATACTTGGCTAAATGGGGCATCACGCTAGAGCAATTTCGAAATGACGTGTGTAATAGTATTACATCAAAAACAACAACAGCAGAAGAACAAACAATACAAAAAAAGAAAGTAGGAGATATTATGTTATTGTTTAGAAACGAAAACTCAGCAGAAGTTTATTGGTTAATTGGGAACAAATATACACACATTAAATCAGAGAGAGAACTAGAAAAAGTTAAAATCTTGATGAATAAAGCAGGTTATGACACTTGGATTCACACGGATAGTGACCAAATCAAATATATCAAAAAATTGGCAGACGAAATCAAATAAACAAATCCCCATCTCAATCCGAGGTGGGGTTATTTTTGTTTATCAATCCCCGTTTCGGTAACTTTCCAAAGCAAACTTCAAATCGTCTTCCCGTTCTTTTTTGGTTGCCAACATATTGATATGCTTTTGATGCTCAGCACGAGTATATTCTTCTAGCTTATAATTCGCGATATAAGGATTGATGTACATCCTAATATTATCACGATGAACGATCCTTGTGCCCTCAGAGACTTTATTCTTGTAGTTTTCAATCCAATAGTCCATAAAGTCACCAAGCCGTAGTTTTTCCGGATTCTTTTCAAGATATTCGCCGGATTTTAGCTGACCTTGGACAATAGCCGCAGCATTTACAGCTGCAGTTTTATTGGCGAACCCTCGCTTATGAATACTAATGGGCATTCCGGTAGCCTTGCTACGGCCCTTTGATACAAAGAATTCCCATTTCTCAGTACCGTCTTTCAGTGTGTAGGATTTGATAGTGGCCATAAAAGTCATCCTTTCGTATTTGCTGTGACTTTGTTCGATATTTGAGTTATATTCGCAGATTTTTTCTATATAAAGACAAGTATTTCGAATTTCTACCGGCAAGATGCGAACGTATGTTCTTTTGTGATTAAAAAGAAAAGCCCGGAGGCTGATCTTTTAGAAAGATGGAATGAACTGTTTCAACATCATTCCAGCGTCTTTTGTCGCTCTAAAACCGATTACGACTTTTTCGCCGTTATCCTTATCAGTGAGATAGAGGATGCCAGGAGAGTATTTCTCTTTTGGTATAATGTCGAGATCAAGTTTGTTTAAAATGAATACTTTTCCCTTTTCTTACGGTTGATTTTCCAACGCCTACTAACTTGCCAACTTCTTCTAATGACATATTCTTTTCTAATCGCTTCATTTTTATTATCTCATTCATAAATTCACCTCCAAATCTTTATACTTCATTATAATACAAAAGTGTCGTAAAAGCTACTCGTATTATCGTTAAAAAGATAAAAATATTTTTCTTTTTATAAAAGTGTACTTTAAGACACTTTCTTGTTGACAGCCGATTTTACCCGTGGTATATTAAGAGTGTCTTAAATGACACGAAATGAAAAAGGGGGTGAGAAAATGAAATCGAACGTATTTCTAGGTCAGTTAAAAATGCAAGGTCACAATATCGAGTGGTTACTTAATCAAATGGCTGAAAGAGGTGTTAGCATTACTAAATCAACTATTTATAAAAAGTTGAGAAGTGAGTCCGAATTTAACGCATCTGAAATTAAGGTTATTTCAGACATTATGCAATACAGCGAAAAAGAAATGTATGATATTTTTTTTGAAGAATTGGTGTCCTAAAAGACACAATAAAAAGGAGGTTAAACAATGAACAAACCACAAATTTTTAATTTTGAACAAAACGAAGTTCGAACAATCTTAGTAAATGATGAACCATATTTTGTAGGTAAAGATGTGGCGGAAGTGCTGGGGTACCAAAACGGTAGTCGAGATGTGAATCGCCATGTTGACGAAGAAGATATGCTGACGCACCAAATTAGTGCATCAGGACAAAACCGTAATATGACAATCATCAACGAATCCGGCTTATATAGCTTAATCCTTAAATCCAAACTTCCATCAGCAAAGAAATTCAAGCGCTGGGTAACGTCAGACGTATTGCCAACAATCCGAAAACACGGAATGTACGCAAAAGAAGAACTACTTGATAACCCGGACTTACTAATCGAAGTGGCTTCCAGATTAAAAGAGGAGCGCACAAAACGTTTAATCGCAGAACAACAAGTAAAAGAGTTGCAACCAAAAGCTGATTATTACGACACAATCTTAGCCAATCCAAGTTTGTTACCAATTAGCGTAATCGCCAAGAATTACGGGATGAGCGCGAACAAAATGAACCAATTGCTTCATGAACTGGGCGTCCAATACAAACAAGGAAACGTGTGGTTGCTTTATGCCGATTACCAAAACGAAGGATATACCCATACTGAAATGAAATTGTGGGAAGGCAGTAGCCAGATGAAGCCTAATACCAAATGGACTCAAAAAGGACACATTTTCATTTATCAATTTTTGAAAAAACACGACGTTTACCCAACAATTGAAACTCTTTTTGAAAAGGAGGCTTAACCATGGAACTAATCATCAAAGGAACACCAGAAGAAATAAAAAAAGTGCTCCAAGCTATTGCGAGTAGCAAGGAGCAACCAAGAAGAAAACATCATGAATCAAAATTAGACTATGATCCACAGACGGGTGAAGGAAAGCTTATTCCTCAAATGAAATAATTACTTTCTTACTTCTGACTGGAATTGTCTGGTTGAATTTTCGATTTGAGTAGATAGTTAAAAACTCATCATCACGAGTAACGCATATTACAGTATCATCTTCAAACTCTTGAAGAACCATATCATGATTAACGGTAAATACTGTACGAGTCTTAGCTGGCAACTCAACTTTGAATTCATTTGCAAACTCAACAGGCAATTCAGATTGAAAATCTAACTTATAGTCTTTCATAAATTTCACCTCCTTATCAGTTATTTCAGCAGACCACTTGCTGATAAGGAAATTATACCAAAGACAATCTATAAAGGAGGTCTAACCAATGAACGCACAAAAACTAGAAGTGACAATCACCGGTATCGATGAAGCGACCCAAAAGGTTGAACGATACATTGAATTATTGAAAGAAGCCAAAACGTTGGCAGACGAATTGGCTTCGGTGGAGTTTGAAATTACTTCTTCGGTTCAAAAGTAGAAAGGAGGGCTACCCATGCCAGAAAACATTGCCATCGTAAGTCTTGATGATCTCAAATTACTACTAGCAGAAAACGAGATTAAGAATGAGGTCTGGGATACAGAACAAGCTGCTGAATATTTACATCTAGCTGTATCAACTATTAAAAAACAAGCGGCAAAAGGAACTATTCCTGCTGTGAAAATTGGGGACAAATGGAAATTTTCGTCTATCGCTCTCTATGAATTTGTTGCGAAAAAGGAGAGAAATAAATGACCTTAAAATCAAAGAAACGACTGATCAACGGGATTGATACACTCGCATGGCTACTGTTGATCGTCTTTACTGCGGCAAACAGCTGGAAAGCGGCACTAGTGTTTGTTGGAGCTTTTGCTGCAGCATGGCTACTGGAATGGTTTTTGACAAAGGGGGGAAACGATGAATAGAGAAGAGGCTCTCAAAATAGGAAAAATCATCGCTGACCGATGGTATCGAAATTACGAGCCAACGTTACGTGCAAGACAGCACCGTGAGCGGATGAAAAAATCTCAACAAAAAGCGACTCCCACCGCCAAGTAGTAAGTCGCAATCACAAAAAATATTATCTAAGGAGAATATACCATGACAGAAACAAAAATTAAAGAAGAATCCTCTAATGAGGGAGTTGCCACTGAGATGGCCCAGAAGAAAACAGATGGTCTCTTGAAAAAATTGGTTGAGATCACAGCAAAAGTCGAACGGATCCCCAAAAATGGATGGAACGATCGCCAGAAGTATCATTACGCACTTGAAAGCGACATCAAGGATGTTGTGAGAAAAGAAATGTCAGAAAGAGGTTTGGTCCTAGTCCCTAGCGAGCTAAATCGTGTTGTATCAGTCATCAATACAAAAAGCGGCGGACAGCAACAGATCGTCTCCCTAGAAATTGAATACACCATCTACGATGCTGAAACAGGCGAGAAAATCACATTTCGTGGATATGGTGATGGACAAGACTCTGGTGATAAAGCAGTGTATAAGGCAAAAACAGGAGCCTTAAAATACGCGCTGACCAATCTCTTTATGATCCCCACTGGCGATGATCCTGAGGCTGCTGGCGGAAAACCATTACAGCCTAAATATATCGAGCAGGGGAAAATTGATTATTTGGAAAAGCTGGTAAATAAAGTGGCGAATCTATCTAATGCGCAGCCAAGCAATGTGGTAATCGAGCTTAAGAAAAATCTTAATACAGCACTCGCCTTTGAAAAATTTGAAACACCATTATTTGAAGATGCCGCGCGTATTTTGACGGATTGGGTCAAACAGTTTGAGGCACAACTTAATCAAGCGCCTAGGTTTACTCCTGGATCAGATATGAGCAATCAACAAAATAACACAAGCTGGGGGAATTTGTGATGAATGAATTGACAGCAACAACAGGCTTTAAAGTATTGTACACACCAAGCCAAATCGCGATTGAAGGTGAAACTGAGCTTAATCAGTTAGTAGAAAAAACGGTCAAATATTACAGCTCCTTGGTTTTTACCGATCAAAATGTGGCAGAGGCTTTGGAGGCTAAGAAAGATTTGAAAGCTCTTTTTGACGCATTAGAAGCGCAGCGAAAAGACGTCAAACGTGAATACTCTAAGCCGCTGGTGGAGTTTGAGTCTAAACTAAAAAGCCTTGCAGACAAGGTAAAAGTCGTCTCTGACGATATTAACAAAGGTATCAAAGAATTTGATGAAAAACAGAAACTGATCCGGCAAGAAAACCTAATTGCAGAGATTACTCGACTAGCTGAGCCAGCAGGTGTAGATCCGAATGAAATTGAAATTGCTGCATCGTGGCTAAACAAAGGATCATTTACTGGTACTGGCAATCTGGTTAAAAAGGTCAAGGAAGAAATCCAGAATGCAATTGATGCTGTTATAAAAGAACGGGAACGAATTGAGACAGATAAGGTCATTATCGAATCTTTTGCTAAAGCTAGAGGGTTAGAGCCAGACGGGTATGTTGCTCAAATCAACGAGGGCATGACGGCCGCAGAATTATTCCCGGTGATTGAGGCAGCAGTTAAACGAAAAGCCGAACGAGAAGAGAAAGAACGCAAAAAAGCTGAATACGAGGCAGCAATGGCCAAATTGGAGAATGATCGCATGCAAGAACATGCCGGCAACTTAGTTGATCCCGAAACAGGTGAAATTGTGGTCGAAAATCACGATCAGCCTGTGCCCCAAACTATTGAAGATTTGCCAGATCAATACTCTGCGCCTTTGGGAGAGGAGACCGTTACCTTTACGCTGCGACTAACGGGTCCTGTAAGCAAGATGAGGGATCTAAAACAGTATATCTTGGACAGCGGCATCATGGCTGAGCCTATTGCTGAGTAATGTTAGGCGAGATTAGGGGCATAGAAGGCCGAGAGATGCTGATAGCGGTCGATGCTGATATTAATCCAGAATACCTTGAGCTACTTGCTCATGGACAAAAAAACTATGTGGCTCTTGAGCTGCTTGATAACCGGAGAATATCACCAAAACAAAATAAGGTGGCTCACGCTTTGATTGGGGATATCGCCAACTGGCAAGGCGACTTTCCAATCGTCACGGAGCAGTTTCTAAAATACTACTTTATGGCTCAATCCGGGAAGTGGTTTTCTCATGCCACTGCAACAAGATCGGAAGCAAGAGATTGGGTCGATTTTTTGATCGAGTTTGTTCTTTCAAATAACATATCGTTGCCTAAAAGATACGAATATCTGACAGAAAATTCATCCTGGTTTTTCTACTGCTTAAAATACCGAAAATGTTGCATATGCGGTAAGCATGCAGACATCGCGCACGTTGAGGCAGTCGGGATGGGGCGCAATCGATACGCGATAGACCACTCTGGACATCGTTTTATGGCGTTGTGTAGAGAGCACCATATGGAGCAGCATACGATTGGGATACTGCTGTTTTTGGAGCTTCATGATGTCATGCCCCTCTATTTGGACTACGAGCAACGAAAAAAACTAAATGTAGGAGGGTAATTAGTTGGCAGATAACAAAAAATATTACTACCTAAAGCTAAAGGACAACTTTTTTGATAGCGATGAAATGATTGTCTTGGAAAGCATGCCAGATGGCTATATCTACTCAAACATTTTGCTAAAACTCTACCTCAGGAGCTTAAAGTACGATGGACGGTTGATGTTTAACGATCGGATCCCGTTTAACTCAACGATGTTGGCCCAGATTACACGTTGTAGTGTAGGTGACATTGAAAGAGCTATCAAAATCTTTGAGAGCCTTAACCTGATTGAAATACTAGATAACGGAGCAATTTACATGCTCGAAATTCAGAATTTTATCGGTGAATCTAGTACCGAAGCAGACCGGAAAAGAGCTCAAAGAAATAAAATTGATGCCGAAAAAAGCTACTTACTTTTGTCAGAGGGCACAAAGACAAATGTCGGACAAATGTCCAGACAAATGTCGGACAAATGTCCAGATGGCAGTAGTGAAAATGGCGTTAAATCAACGATTGTCGATGGAGGAAGACAAATGTCGGACAAATGTCCACCAGAGATAGAGTTAGAGATAGAGAAAGAGATAGATATAGAGAGAGATAGAAAAGATGATCGGGTTCTGAAAAAACCGAAACCCAAAATCATCCGTCATAAATACGGAGAATATCAAAATGTACTGTTAAGCGATCAAGACAAGGAAAAGCTTATGTCAGAGTTTCCTCAAGATTGGCAGCAACGCATTGAGAGGCTGTCAGAGTATATGGCCTCAACTGGCAAATCATACAAAAACCATTTGGCGACGATCCGCAATTGGGCCAAGCGCGATGGTCAATCCACTAAGCAAAGCTTTGGTAGCAAAGTTAAACCAAGCGAGCAGCTAAGGGATTGGGACCAGTATCAACCACCAGTGGATCAAAATAAGCAGGCAGAGCTTGATCGCAAGATGGCCCAATTCTTACAGGAGGACTAAAAATGCTAAACATGAGAGTGCTGGACTATCGCATTACGAGCGATAGCAACCAGGTAACGGTCAATAAAGTTCGTCGGACCGAGGACGGCGAAATCTCAACAAGGATAGAAAATGACGGAGCGGAAAAAGAAAATTTAGCGCTTGTCGGATACTATTCGACGCTAAGCAAAGCTCTGAGGGGCATACAGCGTGACTACGTGCTTTCAGATGGCATTGAGATACAAACAGTAGGGGAGTATCGAAAAGCGCTAGAATCGTTCACTAGGACGCTAGAAAACGATTTGGAAATTAAGGAGGAATTTTGATGATTAATAATGTCGTATTAGTCGGACGGCTAACGAAAGATCCAGATTTGCGTTATACCGGCAACGGAACAGCTGTAGCAGCCTTTACTATGGCGGTAGAGCGCAGCTTTAACGGCGCCGATGGACAAAAGCAAACAGACTTTATCAGCTGTGTCGTGTGGCGTAAGCAGGCTGAAACGTTGGCTAATTACACACGTAAAGGCTCGTTGCTAGGTGTTCAAGGACGCCTGCAAAGTCGTAGTTACGATAACCAACAAGGACAGAAAGTTTTTGTGACCGAAGTGGTCGTTGAGGAATTCCAATTTTTGGAAACAAAAGCGCAGTCTGAACAGCGCCAGCAAGCGCCAGCTGGTAACGGGAATTATGGTAGTCCATCAACGCCACCAAATCAAAATGGGTATAGCAATCAAAACAATGGCTATAGCAATAATCAAAACGGCGGGATGCCAAGTTTTGCTCGAGGGGCATCACCAATCGACATCTCTGACGATGATCTGCCGTTCTAAGTAACGGTGCAAGCCCACAGAAAGGAGCTGGCACATGATCACAAAAAATTTATCAACTAGGGGAAATGTAAATGCTGAAAACAGGGTAAGTAAGGGAATTGTACAGATCGCAAGAACTACGAGAGTTTGCGGTGATTGGTGGGCAAACTGTCGTCGGAAGGTTAGTGATATACCGTCCGTATAGTCGTGTGGCCGTCGTGGAATCCGTTGGCGGTCAACGGTATTTAGTTAGGACCTACAGTCGCAAGGCGACCAATCTAGACGCGATTGGGATGCCAAAAAAGAGAAAAGGTGTCGGTCATCCTGGACAAAAATACAAGGTGACCTATCCAGATGGGCATTCTCAAATTTTTAACAGTGCGACTGAGGTGTGCAAGGCATTTAACCATAACGGCAGTGCGGTAGCACATCTTAAAAGAACAAAAAAAGCAGACGGGCACGTTATTGAAAAATCATAGCTACACGGAGGGAAGGATATGCAAAAAACGAAAAATAGAGCTGCTTTATTGGCGATATTAGCGTTGTGCTTGGTGTCATTATTGAGTATGGCAGCAATGGTTGTCGGACAGCAGCGAGAAATCGACATGCTTCATCAAAAGTTGACAGTAGCGCGCTATGAAATAGTCGATAAAGTCAATCGGATCTACGAATTAAATCTGCGATTGGAGCGGAAATGATGGGTAAGCGCGGGAAGCAATATAGAGATCTGAATGATGACTGCTTGCCCGACGAATGTATCGTAAAACTAAGTCGCCACTCCTCAAACGCATACATGTGGCGCAGAGGCCGCTTGTATCTTTACCCACTCAATGGACAGGACAAGGTGTTGATTGAGCCGTTGATATCAGACGGCAATATTGTGAGTGTAATCAAAATTGCGGATAGTTTTGAGGAGTATAAAAACCGGTTAACTGTCCGTTAACCTCAGACTTAAAGGAGTGAAGAGAATGAAAGTTTGGGCGATTTTTTCAATCGAAAACGAATACAACCAACCTAAAAATAATCTGGTTAGGTTATACAAAAATAAACCTACAGTTCGGCAATTAAACGCTTGGTGGTGCGAATACGTAGATTAGGGGTATAACAAACAGGAACTGCTGAAACAACTCGTCTCTGGTGAGTCTGTTCGGTTCCATCCTTATGGAGCAGAATATCGAATAGAGGAAGTGGTAGAGGTAGACGAGCTAGACGAGCTAGACGATACAGACCGTGGCGAGGGCGGCTTTGGGAGTACGGGGATATGAGGATGAAAGTCGTGAGGGCGTATGACTAAGGAGGAACAAAAATGAAAGTAAGCGAAGCAATCGACCGATTAGAAGTCGGCGAAACAGTTTGGGTGAAAGGGAAAGTCATGGATAAAAATGACACTGAGTTTCCTATTCAGATTGGCGGTAAGGGTTACGCACTTAATACTCGGGCTAACCGTGATGTTGAAATCTCCCTCACCGAACCACAAGCCGAGAAGGTAGAAGTTCCTGATTTTGTGGCAGAGTGGTTAAAAACTAATAAGTATTCGACCGACATATATGACCTGTTTCAAGCTGTAGAATATGCCACCGATTCGGATGGGTTTATTCCGGAAAATTGGAAATGGTGCGGAGAGTTTTATGATTGGGTAAGCCAAGAGTCTGATACTCTTTATATTTTGTCTGATGCTATTAGATACGGCTACACTGTCAAGTCGAAGCGGTGGGTGGTTAAGGCTGGTGATTACCACAGCACATATGTTGACAGTCTCACCATCACCTCGGAAAAATCGCGCCATACAATCAGTGGAAAAGAGAAAGCACATTATTTCACCGACCGATCCAAAGCTGAGGCGGTCGCTACGTTGGTTGATGGGAGTGTGGAGGAGGTATGAGTGTAAATTTCACCGAAGATGAATTTTTAACAATAATCGACTGGTTTAATGGATATTTAAGTCGTTATTACAATAATGAGTTTGACAAGATGCCAGAGTGTCAACAAGCCGTAATTAACAAGGTGCTTGCGGCATATTTCGAGGCTATCGATGGCCAAGTTGAGGAGGCAGCGGAATGATAAACGTTGAAATTAACGGCAAGCTAGTAGGGCAATGTGAATCAGCAGGTAAAGCGAGTTCTCCTCTTTTTAAAGACGTTATTGAACCTTGGATAGAAATCAGAGGCTTTATCGCGTCCTCTCCCTCTCTCACCGATGATCAGCTGGTCGTGTTGGAGTGGTTGAAGAAAAAAATGACAATAACTGATATAGAGCCTATTGAATTAATTTGGCGCCTTAGAGTTAACTCAACTAAAGAGGGTTATCGAGATATGCCAGTTTATAAGAGCTACAGATATATGACTAAAGCCGGACAATTCCAAGTCCTCGCTGCGTTTGCGGAATGGGGAAGCAAGGGGGGAAATCAATGATTACCAGATATCAAGAAAAGAAGCTATCGAAATGTTCCAAGGAGGAACTTATCCTGCTTTTGCAAGGCGAAATTGAGAATCGAGAGAAGTTAATTAAGCGGATTGAGAAAGAGTACACCTTGATTAACTCGAAGTTTGAGGATACGGAATACCCTAGCTACAAAGATACTTATCAGCAAGGTTATCTTGATGGCATGGAAACAGTCTCAAATATGGTGACTAATTTTTACCATTATGAGGAGGGCGAAGGATGATTAAGTTTAGAGCGTGGGTTAAACCTGGAGTGCTTTCGAATCATTTAGATGGTGTGATAGCAGAAGCAAAGCCAGATTTTATCGAAAGAGTCTGTTTGGTGAAACGAGATGATTTAATCGGGAATGAATGTTTCGACGAGATATTTGATTTTGACGACCTAATTCTCATGCAATCCACAGGTCTGAAAGACAAGAATGGCGTGGAGATTTACGTTGGCGATATTGTCATTTTGACTAGCAAGTCAATAAACTATGCCGATACCTATTGGAACAACTATGCAGAGGTTTTCCAACAACCAAACGGCGCCTATCGCTTGAGAGGCAAAGGGATATATGAGACGGAACTTTATGGCAACAGAAAGAAAGTAACGTTGACCGGTAATATCTATGAGACACCAGAATTGTTGGAAAACGACCGGTTTTGTACAGAGACAGATGACCCGGATTGTTAATCAAACCTTGGAGGAAGAATATGAAGCACTATCTAATTAAATACGGTAGGCACTATCTCCTGTCGGTTGATAGAAAAACAGACAAACATCCGTCTAAGTTAACGCTAGTAGAGTTTTTAAGAGCGGAGCAACATGGTACCAAAAAGAAAACGCGGACGAAATAATAAAAAGATATGGCGGTAAGTTAGTTGAGATTGAAGCTCCAATCCAATGGAATTAAATAGCTCCCTCTACCACTACTACATTTTAGGAGGCAGGCAGGTTGGCAGAATTAAGCAAGACAAAGTTAGCGAGTTTGGAAGAAGACTTCCGAAGCTATCACAAGATACCAAAACTGATTGCGGAAATTTTACTGGCAAACGAGTGGAAGCCGGAAGATGCTAACGCATGGATACGTGGCACGACAGGCCACACAGAAAAGGCTCTGACAGACTTAATCAAGCGAGAAGACAACAAGAGCTACCTCTACTACTCAAAGCTATACAGTGACATTAAACGGGCGTACGATAGCCTTAACTATGACTTGCAAGCTATTGTGGACGAATACCTGTGGGGAACATCAGACTACCTAGGATGGCACGAGATAGCCAAGAGAGAATGCTTTTCCGCATCGGCTATTTATAAAAAGAGATATAAGATTTTAGAGGCTTTGGCAATTGAGCAAGGAATTATCCAAAGAGTGGTCTAAAACGTGTGGTTGTCCACCGTGTCAAGGTGCTATAATAGTATTATCAAAAGTAGCGGGAAACAGACAGAACAGCTACGACATGAGATTTCCTCATGAAATCAATCCTTGAATGATGGTGTCTAGTTTCCCGTTTTTGCTTTTACAGTTAAATATAGGTGCTAGATTGAGTATGCTCTAGCTAAGTGTAGGGAATTTTAACAAGATACTAAACAGCCTAACTGTGGTCACTGTGGCGGAAGTAGAAGACGCAGAAGAGTCTGGCAGTAACGCATGGTGAAAGTCCATGCCGGTTGATAGTAGATAGCCACCACACGCCAGATCAAAACTATCGTGAGTGGGTCAGTGCCACTCCAGTGACGTAACGCATTAGAAACGTTAGGTTGATTCCGCATACTAGTTAAGTCGGGCGTAATATGATCGGACTGATAATCCGTACCATCCTAATTGTATTCTTTATAAGTCGTGGCGTGTAGCTCAGCGGCTAGAGCGTTTGGTGAATAGCCAGGAGGTCGCCGGTTCGAGTCCGGCCACGTCAATAGCAGGCGAAGCGAAGTACCGAAAGGGAAAAGAAGTAGTCTGCTTAACATTAAGTTGGACTTGCTAGGGATACGGCAAGTTGCCTTACGCGGGCTTTGTGAGCGGTCTGCGGTGAACGAATAGTAGCCGTAGTTAAATGAGTTTGCCACGACTGGAGGCGGTAGTCCAGTCCGGTGTCTATACATATACGGCAGTCCATTGCGGGCTGTCTATTTATTTAGGAGGTGTGCCATGGCTAGAGCAGACAAACAAGGACCCCACCGTGTGGCTTTTGAAAGAAACAAGAAGCGCATACTAAAGACAAAACACACCTGTGGAATCTGCGGTCAAGATGTAGACAAGACGCTTGCTTATCCGCATCCGTTGTCTCCAGTGATTGACCATATCATTCCAGTATCAAAAGGTGGTCATCCTAGTTCGCTAGAAAATTTGCAACTTAGTCACATGGGGTGTAATCGTCAAAAGTCAGATAAAATGTTTGAAAACCCAAGCGAACCGAAAGTATTAGGTAATAGGAACCTGCCACACAGCATAGATTGGACAACTTATAAAGCATAAAAAAAGCCAGACTATTTGTCTGACTTCTTCTTGTTTAGATATTCAATTAGTGCTTCATTTACTATCTTAGCTTGTGGAATCATAGTTTTATCCGAGTACTCACGTAACCGTTCTATCAGTTCCTCATCAAGTGTATAAGTAACTCTCTTCTTAGCCATTTAATGCACCTCCTTATAGATACAATATTGCCATACAAACATTGCAAATGCAAGTCTAATATGATACAATATAAGTATGTCAAGGAGGTAATAAGAATGATAAAGAGATGTGACATATGTAATACAGAGTTCAAAACAATAAACCCTATGAAAAAGTACTGTTCCCCAGAGCGTGCAAAGCAAGGCGTGAAGGTCAGAGGTGCCAATAGAAGGGGAGCTGATATTATAAAGGATTGCCCAATATGCGGGGAACGATTTGAGACAAGGAAGAATGGAGCACTAACAAAGTATTGTTCTAAAAATTGTTCTGATGAAGCTAGAAGAATAAGGAATAGGGATAGATGGAGAGAAGCTAACCCTGGGTGGGATGATGGAACTAACAAGGCATGTGAATGGTGTGGACAGGCTTTTACAGTACCAGCAAGGAATGCACACATAGCAAGATTCTGTAGTGAAGAATGCAAAAGCAGGTCAAAGGGTCATATGCCATTAGAAAAATATAAAATTATTTTAGAGAAGCAAAAACAAGACACTGCAGAAAGAAAAGAAAGACAGCGATTGATTAAAAAAATATATCAATTACTTAAAAAAAGAAATTAATATTAAAGAAAAAGAAATCGAGGAACAAAATAGAATTGCTTTATTAACAAGAGAGTGTGTAGAATGTGGAGATATATTTTATAATCCATCTCCTAATGTCTTAGTATGTTCCACAGAATGTAGTCGCAAACGAAACAGAAGAATATCAAGAACTATATACAAGGGGAGAATAAACAATAGTAACTTAGTGGATAAAAGCATTACATTAACAAAGCTATACAATAGGGATGATGGCATGTGTTACTTATGTGGCATACAATGTGATTGGGATGATAAAGTGATAACAGATAAAGGGTATACAATAGTTGGTAAAAGCTATCCATCAATTGAACATGTGATTCCTTTATCAAAAAATGGAAA